>JBKPBA010000181.1:0-8367 GCA_046726675.1 Chloroflexota bacterium | reverse complement strand
CGTTTACTACGCACTCACGAAGACCGTGGCGTGATGGCCATTCTCGATACGCGCCTGCATACAAAAAGCTATGGCAATTTAGTTATTAATGCCTTGCCACCTGCTCGCATAACAGAGAATTTGAAAGATGTGCAACGTTTCTTTGAAGAAGATGGCGATATACCTTTCTAAATCTAAATATCATCTGCTAAACTTATCATTACTTCGTTAGGAAGGCTGAATAATATGACTCTGTGGAATAATTCGAAAGGTAAGTTCCTGATTATATCGATTGTAGTACTGGTGTGTAGTACTCTAGTCGCTGTTTTTGCCTACCGAGCTGCCACTGTAAAACCAACCGCAACTACTCCCAAGAAAACACCAACAATTGGAATAACACCCACAACGCAACCGACTATTCTACCAACGCCAACACTCACACCAACATCCACGCCACTGCCTTTAGGGCCGATACTAGGCATTGAGAGCAATCTTACAACCACCTATACAGGTATTCCATGGGTTCGTTTCGGCTATCGAACCTGTGGTGTTAATACATTGAGTGGCGATGCTTTGAAAACAGCTATAGCAGCTGAACATAGTCAGGGAGTTAGAGTACTGGTAACAACTTGCCAGACACAAGGTGCTTCTCTGTATGATACGAAAACACTTCAGGATGTTGCAGATAGTGGAGCCAATGCTGTGCAATGTGGGAATGAGGAGATGAAGTATGATCCTGGGAATACCATCTATGTCCCACCGGCAAATTTTGCCAGGTACTTTGATCTCTGTCAGCATACAATGCATGCTGTTCGCCCCGGCATGCCTGTCCTTCTTGGTTCGCTTGATCCTCATGTTGGTGGTATCGATTACCAACCATTGGTAAATCAGGCGAACTACCTGGATGCTATGCAGACTGCGATGAACAGCATTGTACATCCAGGTGGTCACTGGAGCTGGCGTTCAGAAACACTGGGCTTGATTGACAGTTGGCATAATGGCTATCCAAACCAGTACACCAATAGTCTGTATGGATTATTTCTTTTCTGGTCACAGCAGCTCAATATCAATCTGAATAGCGGCCAATTGGGAAAACATATCTGGGTAGTAGAAGGTACCGGTTGCTACGAAGGATGCGGCATCAATCCTTCCAGTCCATATGAAGTAGCAGTCTCGCATATTTTAACACTAATCACTGATGTCCAGACTGCTTTACGCTATAAAGTGCCTTTTTTTTATTTTAGCGGTAAAGATTTCTTCTTTAGGGGGGGTGGAAATATCGCGCCCTTTGGCATCCTCGATGTCAATGGTCATCCAAAACCAATCCGTCAGGATCTTCCAATGGGAGCACGTTCTCTGGCAATGTCATGCTCTAACAGACAAGTAATTGTTCCTGATCAGGAACAATTACTTGCTAAACTGTACGAGGGTTGTAGGCTCCCGAGTAACTATCTCAGCATTCTGACGAGCTAGACGCATAAACAAAAACAATTGACGCATTTCCCAAACCTGTTATACTAGAAAGTGCATTCCGACAAACGATAGGCAATATCCATTTCTTCAGTGAGAGCAATCTATTGTGATTGCCCTAGAAAACAGGTGAGTTCGCACATGAGCAAAATAAAAATGCGATGCACAACCTGCGGCAAGTGGTTTCAGTCGGCAAATGCTAAAGAAGTAACTTGCCCCGATTGTGTGCAGAAGGCCAGAAAAGAGAAGTTGGCAGCTAAGGCTACACAACCCTCTTCTTCTCTTAAACCAGGACAGGGAGTAGTGGGTTCAAAACCATCACCCCCACCACCTAAACCAAAACAAGCAACCAGTGGCACAAGCCATTGGATTGATACAGTCGAAGACGTAAAAGTGAGCGAACCAGAACAACCAAAACCCAAATTACCTTCTTCCCCTGTTCCAAGAGATATGAGAGGCGGAACTACAACAGAAAAGCCTGGTAGCCGTGGCCCTGGCACATACCGCGAAGGCCCTAATAGAGGTCCAGGTGACTCTCGTTCAGATGGGCCTGGTATCTCTGGTGGTATAGGGCATCGCCCACGGCAACCCATGGCTGGAGGTTTTGGTCGCAGCCCACAACCAGGATTTAGTGGTGATCGTTATCGACCTGAGGGGAAAAAAGGGGGCAAACCTGCAAAGGCTAAAGTGCCTAAGCCTCCAACTCCGCCCAAACCAAAGCGCGAGAAGATTCCACCTCCTGCGCCGTTTACACCAACACCTGAACAGATTGCACAGGTTGAGGCGCGCTACCTGGAACTTGCAGTACCAACCGAATTTGACGGGATTCGTACACAGATCGCGCAAGAGTTAGGAATTCCTAAGAAAGCCGTTAAGAAAATTGTCAAAGACTTGAGAGAACGTCAAAGCATTCCAAGCTGGTGGGAACTTCAAACTTACAAAGGTAGCAGCGAAGAGCTGGAGAAGATTAGGGCAGTGTATGTACCCTATCTGCCTCTGCCTCCTATAGGAGTGCATAAAACAATCGCCGATGAACTTACACTCAATCCTGGTGATGTCTATCAGGCCATCAAAGCTATTCGCCTGGAAATGAATTTACCTCAGTATAACGATCCCTCTTTGCATGGCCTGGAACCAATTACTGGCGATAAGAAACGTCCTGCCACACCAGAACAAGGGACAAAGGAACCACAAGAAGAGAAAACCGAGTCTGATACGGCAGCTTTAGAGACTCAAAGTGAACCTGCAGAAGTTGAAATGGCTACGGCAGAGACCCCTGTTGAACCAGTCGAAGCTGCCACTTCCTCTGCAGTGGATACTAGCAACGCACCAGAATAATAATTAAGAGGAATTCGTATGGAGAACTGCTTGTTCTGCAAGATTGCTACCGGCGCGATACCCAGTAATATCGTCTATCAAGACGAGGATGTAGTAGCGTTTGTGGACATCAACCCACAAGCGCCAAAGCACATCTTGCTAATTCCCCGCCAGCACATTGCTTCCATAGCTGATCTCACGCTCGAGGATGGACCTATACTTGCCAAACTTTTTACCACTGTACAGAAACTCGCACACGACATGGGTATTGATGAAAAAGGCTATCGTTTTCTGACCAATGTGGGTCCTGACGCCGGGCAAAGTGTCTTTCATTTGCATTTCCATCTACTTGGAGGCCGCAAATTGGGCTGGCCACCAGGATAGAAATTACCAGGTACTTTTCATGCGCATTGCGATTGATTATACAGCGGCTATCCGGAAGGGAGCAGGAATTAGCAACTATGTGCGCAGTTTAGTAGATGCTCTCCTTGCACAGGATTCTAAGAACCAGTATACATTGCTCACGAGTGGGCGTCCCACTCGTGAGCATCCTTTTCCACAGGCAGAAAATGTTCGAGTACGTAGTATCCTTATTCCTGACCGCTATCTCAACATTCTTTGGTATCGCTGGCGCTTGCCGCTATACGCAACCTTTTTCATGGGCCAGGTAGACATTTATCATGGCCCCGACTTTGTCCTGCCGCCCATTAATGGCAAAGTGCGTAAAGTTGTCACTGTTCATGATCTAGCTTTTGTGGAACATCCAGAGTATGCCATGCCCCAATTGGCGACTTATCAGAACAAGGTTGTTCCAGAAGCAGTAGTTGCTGCTGATGTTGTCACTGCTGTTTCACAAGCAACGAGCCAGACCTTAATTGAACACTTTAAGATACCTCCTGAGAAAATTACAATTATTCCTTATGGTATTCGACCATATTTTCGGCGTATTACAGACCCTATCTTGTTATCAGCAACACGTCATAAATTTGGCTTAAAGCACCCACTTGTTCTAGGAGTAGGCATACTGGAGCCGCGTAAAAATCACTTTGGTCTTATCAAAGCTTTTCACAAAGCCCAGAGCGCGGCAGGATACAAATTTCGGCCAGCTATGCTTGCCCTGGCAGGTGGGCCCGGCTGGCTCTACGACGAAACCCAGCAGCTTATAGCAAAGCTTAAGCTTGAGAACAAAGTACGTTATCTGGGATATGTGACTGAACTTGAACTCATCACGCTCTATAGTATGGCAGACGTGTTCGTTTTTCCCTCTTTCCTCGAAGGGTTTGGGACGCCTCTCGTTGAGGCAATGGCCTGTGGCGCGCCAGTCATCACGTCTAATACTTCCTCATTGCCGGAGGTCGCAGGAGATGCAGCCGTACTAATCGACCCACATCATACTGGTCAAATTGCCAGAGCTATGCTACAAGTGCTTGAGAGTGAACAACTTCAAGAAGAGTTACGGCAAAAGGGCTATGCTCGAGCACAATACTTCACCTGGTTCAAAGCGGCAAGCAAGATGCTCTCTGTATATCAAAGGCTCTGTGATGGAGCAACAAACTTTACTGATGAGGTTCCTATAGTATGAAAATTGGCATTAATACATATTTTTTCAAATTTCCAGCAAGTGGCAGCGGACAATATCTTTTGCATCTGTTACAAGCATTAGCAGAGGTAGATCAAGAGAACAAGTATATTTTGTTAGGTCCACATCCCATCTCACAAAAGATTGGGACCCTCATTAAGCTTCCGCACATGGTGACGCCTGTACCTGGATTAGCAAGACGCAACGCCAGCATTGAAAATTTGATATGGGAACAATTCACAGCTCCCTCTGCTGCGCGCAAAGCCAGCGTTGATCTCTTTCATATTCCCTACTTTGCTCCTCCCTTTTTCCCTCGAACACCGGGCGTTATCACGATTCATGATGTTATTTCACTGCGCCTGCCACAGTATCGAACAGACCCCAAAATGAAAGCTTATTTGCAATTGATTACGCGAACTGCTCATAAAGCCACCTTGATTATTACAATTTCACAACATGCCAAACACGATATAATTGATGCATTGAAATTACCTGCAGAACGGATACGCGTAATCTACGAGGCCGCGGGAGACGAGTATCAGCCCATTAATGACTCCGAAGTCCTGGCAAAAATGCGCGCACGTTATGGACTGAATGATCGTTATATCCTCTATCTTGGTGGTCTCGACCTGCGTAAAAATGTGCCGCAGCTTGTACGAGCATTTGCCCACCTTTATCAGCAAATGGGTGATCCCAAGCTACAATTGATGATCGCAGGCAACCTTGATAAGCTCGGTGGAGCACTCTTTCCTGACCCGCGTCCAGTAGCTGCCGACCTGGGTATAACCGACCATATTGTCTATCGCTTCATTGAAGAGGAAGACAAACCAGCCATCTATAGTGGAGCAAGTGTCTTCGTCTTCCCATCCCTCTATGAAGGCTTCGGCCTGGCTCCATTGGAGGCTATGAGTTGCGGTGCACCTGTAATCTGCTCAAACCGCACTTCGCTGCCAGAAGTAGTAGGAGACGCTGCCATGAGCTTTGATCCCGATAATATACGCGAGATAGTGCAAGACATGCACAGCGTTCTAACCAATAACGAGCTGCAAGCAGACTTACGAGCACGTTCACTGAAACGTGCTGCGCAATTCAACTGGCGCAAGACTGCAATTGAGACCATCTCTGTCTATCAAGAAGCCTATTTACGGAGCAAGAAAAAGTAAATGCGTGTCCTGATGATTTCAAAAGCACTCGTTGCTGGAACCTCACAACGCAAGCTTGAAGAGCTTGCGAAATTTCCAGGTGTTGAGCTGACACTCGTAACACCAGAATACTGGTTGAGCGACGATGGCAGTAAACAAGTTCTCGAACGTCTTTACACAAATGGCTATCGAATGATTGCCATGCCTATGGCCTTGAATGGGAACTTCCACCTGCATTACTATCCACACTTGAGCAAGATTATGCGCGAGGTCAGCCCCGAAATTGTGCATATTGACGAAGAGCCATACAATCTCGCAACCTTCCAGGCAATGCGTCTCGCTCTAAAGCAAAAGGCCAACGCGTTATTCTTCACCTGGCAGAACCTTTATCGCAACTATCCCCCACCTTTTCGCCAGATAGAACTCTACAACTACCGCCATGCATCTGTTGCGCTTGCAGGCAATCGCGATGCCAGAGATGTCTTGAGACACAAGGGTTTCCGTGGCCCAATACGTATTATTCCTCAGTTCGGCTTTGACACAGAAATCTACCGGCGCACCCAGTCGCGTCCAGCACGAACTGCTGATGCTCCTTTCATACTTGGTTACCTTGGGCGCCTTGTCGAGAACAAAGGGCTGTCTTTGCTGGTAGAAGCTTTAGCAAATCTGCCGCAATACTGCCACGTTGTCTTCATTGGCAATGGTCCTATGAAAAGTGAGTTGGAAACACTTGCTGTACGCCTGGGAGTTACTCAGCGTATCACCTTCAAACCTGGGCTCCCGACTTATGAAGTCCCCAAAGAGTTGCAGCAGATGGATGTGCTTGTACTCCCATCTCTGACCCGCCTTAACTGGAAGGAACAGTTTGGCCGCGTGCTTGCTGAAGCGATGGCCTGCGAAACCCCTGTGATTGGCTCCAGTTCTGGCGAAATTCCTTATGTCATTGGTGATAGCGGGCTTGTTTTCGCTGAGGGAAATGCACAGGAGCTGGCGCTGTGTGTGCGCAAGCTGTTGGACGATCCAGCATTATATGCAACTCTTGCCGCCAGAGGACGCCAGCACGTGCTAGCGTATTATACGCAGGAGCAGATTGCTATGCAGACCTATCAGGTCTACCTGGAGATGATGGACAGGCAAAAATGGATAGCTGTACATAAACAACATACATTCCATGTCTAACTTGACAATGAAGTATTACTATGATATATTGTCAATACTAATAGAATATGGTAATTCTAAGAATGGAGGTACTACCATGCAAGAATTTGAAACCTCTGTCACAGAAAAAGGGCAGGTAACCATCCCGCAGGAAAAAGGTATCTCATAACTATAGTTGGGATAGGGACTTCGATAAAATTGATGGGGTAACCCGATTAGAACCAACTTAAGAAGAATATGAGGCGTAGTGTAGACTGATCAGTTTCTGGTATTTAGCCATCCTGGTAAATCCACAATAGAAGGTAGAATTGCATCGGGATGTATCCGTTCCAATAGCGGCGATTGAGCATTATGCTTGCCTGTGCAGATCAGCACTCCATGTAAGCCTGCCCGTTGGGCTCCGCCAATATCGTTCTCTATATCGTCGCCAACCATGACCGCCTCGTGTGGCGGCACTCCAATCGTAAGCAATGCCTGTTCGAAAAAGGCGAGATTCGGCTTACCCAGAACTGTCGCTCGTTGACCTGTTGCGAGTTCTAAAGCGTGCACAAAAGGGCCGCTATCCAGTTGCAATCCCTCGCTTGTACGCCAATAAAGATTGGTATGCGTTGCAAGCAATATCGCTCCATCCATCAGCATACGAAAAGCATGATTCATATTCTCGTAAGTGAGCAGTTCCTCAGCCCCACCGATCACGATAATATCAGCATGCGATTCAACTAGATTTAAATCTGCAAAATCTCTGGTAGTATCGCCCTTGGTCAGAAACCAGCAACGCTTGCCTGGGTAATGCTGTCGAATATAGTTAGCAGTCGCAACTGGGGCAGTCACTACCCGCTTTTCGTCAAGTGGCAAACCAATTACCCTCAGATTCTGTACCAGCGTCGCACGAGAACTGGTCGTAGTATTCGTTACATAGCAGACCTGGTAACCTTGTCGCTCCAACCAGAGCAACGTTTCGATTGCGCCAGCAACTACCTGCATGCTGACATGCAACACGCCATCTATATCAAGCAATACACCACGAAAAGAAGCCATGAAAAGCGCTCCTCCTTATAGTATTTTCAGATGTTGAAATTGAGCAGGTAGTAATGTCAGTATATCATACATAGATAATTTGTCTCTAGGAGAGTCTACCCATACAATGACCCAATTGCTAGCATACACGTTTCTTCATTAAGATGGGTTACAGGGTTAGAGGAGTTTGATGTTCAAGGGTAGTCAATCCCAAAATCCATCACGACAAGGTTGGACTTGAATACATGAACATTTGGTTAGCTAAGAGATTGGGTATAGATGAATAACCCTGACTAAAGATTAATAGCAATGACATTCAACACTGGATGATGTATAATAGCCGCGAGGAGTAGCCATTCTGGAGGAGTCAATTGCATGAGTGGTGACATGATAGGTCGTGTCATCAAAGGGCTTTACAAACTCATTGATGAGCTGGGACGAGGCAGTTTCGCAACTGTCTATATTGCGCGCGACACCAAGAATAATCGCATCTATGCCGTGAAGATCATGCACGTTGAATTCTCGGACGATGGTGAATTATTAGCACGTTTTCAACGGGAGGCGGACATCCTCTTACATTTAAGTGACCCGCATATTGTGCGAATTTTTGATTATGGAGATGAGAGTGACATCCACTATATCGTGATGGATTATATTGACGGTCAGAACCTTAAGTACCATACCTTGACTCACGGACCTATGGAT
>JBKPBA010000180.1:0-6183 GCA_046726675.1 Chloroflexota bacterium | reverse complement strand
AAATAAAGGCTGATTTCGCCAACTGGCCCATTACGATGTTTTGCAATAATGATATCTGCAATATTTTTTCGTTCTGATTCCTGGTTATACAGGTCGTCTCTATAAATAAACATGACGATATCCGAATCCTGCTCAATCGAGTTGTGAACAATGATATCTCCTGCTACAAAATTATGCAGTTCATCTACAGTCAGATCATAAACTTCAGCTTCTCCATCTGATTCTATTGAATTAATCTCATCCCAGTACACATCACTCTGCGCTAATTTTGCTAGTTGCATAGAGCTAACAACTTTTGCAAGGCGGGTTGCTCGTTCACGACTCAGATTTTGCTTATAAAGTCCTGTACCGCAATAAGCATTGCCAAGAGCGGCTTGCATCTGGCGGGTTGTAATATTTGCGGCTTGCATAGCTGGAACCGCGTACATCCGCCATATTTCACGTGGTAGTACATCTCGGTTAGTGTTAGCTATTCGTGTAGCATGGTAATCTACGATTGCCATTTGGTGGGCCATTTTATATTGGCTTAGTGTACCGATCTGAGTGATAAACTGCTCAACATCATGTTTGCCTGCGACAGATACATGATACTGGTCTCTTCCTTTCCCTACCTGTGGATGCCTTGACAATGTGGCATTAATATCTAGTCGAAGTAACAGAGATTGCACTTGCCGGGCTAAATCTACCCTACTCGAAGCATAATAAATATTAGTATAATGCCTCTTCCCCTGACTCAAGTTAATACAGCCATCAGTAGACCAGAGATGGCGGAGAAAACGTGCAATACCCGTAGTTGATTGAGCAAAAACCAAATCAGGCACGCGTTTTTCGTGCGAACGTAAGCCAAATATTCCCAACTTACTCAACCATGTGACTATAGGATTGTGTACTCTGTGAGTAAGGTGAAAGCTTGGAGGCAAGTAAACTTGATACCAACCTCGTTCTTTACTAATACGAGGCGCGATAGCACCAGCGAAAAAAGTAGTTGCTAAAGTTGCAACAGTTTCAGCCAGTTCTAATTCATATGTAGTAAATTGAATCGCATGACTGGGTAGCGTGCAGCCGTCCCCGATGAGATGGCCAAGGAGCGCCAGTTCGTCACCACCCATTGTTTCTTGCGTAGGACCAGGTAATCGACGTGGTAAAGCAATGCGCATCTCCGAAGATAACTCGTCGAGCTGTTGCCACCCATGTACGGTGAGGAACTTGTGATTTGACGTAGCGCGGATTGTACGCCCTAAACGAGTAGTGACGCGATAGACTGGTTTACATCCAGTAGCAAAAGCCCGGCTTACCTGACATGGTTCCAGTTTCCAAGACTCAGTATTCAAAGCGAGTACCTGGAATCCGGCTTGATCCACTAATTGCCCAATCGGCTTGTAAGTCCCAGTATCGGGCAGGTAAACGAGAGTCTCACCAGTCAGACAACCACTCTCTCGAAGGTCCGATAACTGGGGTACCTTCGACTGCCTGCTCTCCACAGCACGAGACAACTGCGCCAATGCCAAAACAGGAACATTCAACTCCCTTGCTAACCCTTTCAAACTGCGACTAATTTCAGAGATCTCCTGCACACGATTTTCATTACGCTTACCACCGATCGTCGCCTGCATTAATTGCAAATAATCCACGATAATCAGATCTATGTTATGCTGAGCATGCAGACGCCGCGCTTTGCTGCGCATCTCCATCGTCGAGATACTCGCTGTATCATCGATCCAGATGTTGGATTCTGATAGCGTATCCATCGCATACACGATACGATCCCACTCGTCTTCCTCGATTATGCCTGTACGCAGTCGCTGCTGATCTATCCTTGCATCCATTGAGAGCAGACGCTGCGCTAACTGATCCTTGCTCATCTCTAAACTGAAGACCGCGATAGAATTGTGATATTTTAAGGCGGTATTATGCGCTAAACTCAATGCCAGACTGGTATTATGAACAAAAATATCCTGAGCTACGAAATTTTCCCCATCGGGTACAGTCAGATCGTATACCTGGTGCTCACCTATCGGCTCTAGAGAGACAATTTCATCCCAATAGATATCTGGACTGGCAAAGCGACGTAAAGTTGCGTCGTTTAAGACTTCAGCGTAAGCCGCCAGTCGATAACGAGGAAGGCTTCGTTTCTTATGAGCGTTGTATCCCCCGTATTTACCAGATTTGGTGATTTCCCCGCTTCTACGCGCCAACTCTACCAGTGATAACCCTTGAAGTTTTGCTGCTTCACACACCAATTCCCATACAGCTTGAGGAGCGTGCCCTAGATTGCCTACCCGTAAAGAGATATTATGAGTATAATCTGCAAAACGATCTGTTTTTTCTCCAAGCCATCCTATCTGCTTTTGATATATCTCAATACTTTCTGGAGATGTAATTTCAACACGCCAGGCCCCTTTTGATGTACGATAGAACTTACTGACAATGCCAAATCGAATGAATGCGTGATGCAGGTCGGTCGCTAATTGTTGGGAAGCAACGGAAAACTCAATGCGAGGTTGCCCATGCGAGGAATAAATACTCCCATCGCAGCTCATTAACGCTCGTAAAAATTCTACCAGGTAACCTCGACTCCACATCCATACACATGGCGGAAAGAATTTATCTTTCGCGAGTTTGCCTTTCAAACCTAATTTGCCCAGCCACAAAGTAACAGGATTCTTGGGCAAGATCGCTCCTCCACGCATCGTTTCTGAGTTTCTTGGCTGAACGACAGCATATGAGACATTATATTGCTTGACCACGCACTCAGGGAAATGTGAAGCAATGATCTGTTTGAAATCCTCGATAATAACAGGGTCCGTATTCGTGAAATATGGCGAGGTATTGGTGAGTCCCCCCTCAGCGATGAAGTAAGCCAGGAGTCTGATTTTGCCCAAAGACCAACTTTCATCGGTTCCAAAGATCCCAACCGATCTAGGCACTGCAATACTTTGTCCAACACTGATATCGTGCAATGGAGTCCAGCCGTTTATAGTAAGGAATGGATGATGACCTGTTACTTCTACCATTCGTCCTGTGCCGGTACGGACACGATAGCAAGCCTGGATTCCGCTATCTATCCAATCAGTGATACTGGTTCTACGCATTTTGCCTTCGCCTGAGATACCATAAACGAAGGTTAAACGACGACGCACGCACTCCTCTATAGTCAATCTTTCACCAGTCTCTGGGTCATCTATCAAGGTATTCGCTGTGAGACATTTACCAATACCAGGTCGAGCAGCTAATACAATCAAATCAGACTTTTGCAGGCCACCGGTTATTCGATCAAGATCAGTGAACCCTGTTGGCACACCAACAATTGTGCCACGATGTTCATGTAACTTATCCAATTTGTTCATGTACTCGGCAAGAACATCGCGCATATGCGTAAAGTCCGAGCGGGCGTGTCGCTGGCTGATATTGAAAATCAACTGCTCTGCTTTATCCAGAGCAATATCAGCATCCCCTTCTTCATAAGCAATTGCAGCAATCTGTCCGGCTGCATGGATCAAGCGCCGTAAAATCGCTGTACGTTCGACGATGCGTGCATAAAACTCGACATTACCGCTCGTGGGAACCTGGTTGATAAGCGAAGTAATATAGCTTGCTCCGCCCACCTCTTCCAGCTTGTTCCGGCGCTCCAGTTCATCGCAGATTGTGATAAAGTCCGCTGGCTCGTGTTCTTCATATAACTGGAGAATCACCTCATAAATCGTGCGATGAGCATCGCGATAGAAGTCGTCAGCATGCAGAAAATCTGACACCTGAACGATAGCTTCCGGGTCGATGATGATACTGCCAAGCACACCACATTCGGCCTCTATGTTTTGCGGTAATAGCTTCTCCACGGTATAATACGCTCGCTTCTTGCCTCTGAGGTTTAACGCATTGTGCCCCTACTAGGCGGATTATAGCACATAAGTTCGATTCTTTGCGCTCGGATACTGATTTTATGGGCAAAAAATCTCTTGAGTTCTTGAATGTTGTGCGTCTCAGTAGTGTAGCGAATCTTTTTCTCGAAATCAAATAGCAAGCAAGGTATAATCTCTGTGGATATGTGGATAGATCTCATACTACTCATGCTTAAAGAATGTGAGTAGCATGACATAATGTCACTTATCCTCTACTTATCCACTACAATAGGTGACTTATCCCAGGTTATCCCCGAACTTTTCCACAGGCTTTTCCACGTAAAAATTGTGTAAAATAAGTGTATTTAATGGATTCTTAAGAGGGGAAATAGCTTTCAGGACTTGACCCGATCACACAAGGGGATTATTATAGCACGGAAAGATGGTATTTATTATTACAAAAGGAGTTATCACAAAACTCTATGCCAAAAACAACAAAACGTGAAACAACAAAACGTGAAGAAAGAGTTGCAAAAGCGCATGCAACACCATTGCCTCCCACACCGGCCAAGCAGCCGAAACAGCAACAAAAAGTGCCTGGATACAAGCGTCCTAGTCGTGGATTAGCACGCTATCCCTGGGCTATTGCATTATCCATACTGGTGATCGCTTCAAGCATTTTTGCGCTCTCCTATTTTCATGTTGGACCTTTTGCGCAAGCAAAACCCAAAACTGCAGTTGTGAAGCCTACGACTGCAGCGAACCTGGCACTGCCCAACCCCTCGCCTTGTTTAAAGATAGTCAAACAGCTTACGAATACGTCACCTGCTCCAACCGCGGCTGAATTCAATAAAATTCAGCATACCTACAAGGCAACTCCACCCAATGTTATTGATAACACAAAGTTTTATTGCGCAGGGATCAATACCAATCGCGGTTTAATCGTATTGGAACTTGATCCGCAATACGCGCCAAATACAGTGAACAACTTTGTGTACCTGGCCAATGTTCAATTCTATGATGGAATGGTATTCCACCGCGTTGTCCCAGGCTTCATCATTCAAACTGGCGACCCTACGGCTACGGGCACTGGTGGTCCAGGTTACAAATTCAATGACGAACCTGTAAGAGGGAACTACACGAAAGGCTGTGTAGCAATGGCGAACTCTGGTCCGAATACTAACGGCAGCCAGTTCTTCATTTGCACAGCAGACGATACAGGGAAGCTACAAAAGTCGTATAATCTCTTTGGACGTGTTGTCCTGGGTATGGATATTGCCCAGAAGATTAAGGGCCCTGGCGATGATGCATCTTCCAAAAATATTAAATCGGACCAAATTTATCATGTGATCGTGCTCCCAGCACCCTAGTAAAGTACAAAAAAAGAAAGGATTTTTTATGCCAGCAAAGCGCTATAGTGCGCCTCCTCAGATGCAGATAGAAACGAACAGGACATACCACGCGGTCATTAAGACCAACAAGGGTGACATCCACCTGGAATTGAATCCGGCTGAAGCGCCTATGACAGTCAATAACTTTGTGACTTTAGCGCGCGACGGCTATTATGATGGTGTGACATTCCATCGCGTCGTACCGCGTTTCGTTATACAGGGTGGTGATCCCACGGGCACAGGCTCTGGTGGTCCTGGTTATAAATTCCAGGATGAAGCTGTAAAACGTCCATATAAGGCTGGAACTGTTGCAATGGCCAATGCCGGTCCGCATACGAACGGTAGTCAGTTTTTCATCTGCCTGGAAGATCAGCCTGGACTCCCGCCAAACTATACCATTTTCGGTGATACAGTTGCAGGGATGGACGTGGTACGAAATATTCGCGTAGGCGATGTTATGCAGTCAGTGACGATCGAATAACTGCTACGACTTAACTTCATAAGCCTGACGCCTTGCGGGTGTCAGGCTTTTTTCGCTTTCTATACCCCCTCGGTGCTAGAATACAATATCCAGTTGCGAACTTGCTTTCTCAACAGAAAGGAACCGAACCAATGTTTCCAGCATCCCTCGTAAAAACGGCTGCCGCGCTACATACTGGAGAGCTTGACCTACTCGTCTATATCAATCAACTCTGCGACCTCATTGATGCTTCAGAAGCAGAAATCCAGGCGTTATTACCTGAAACAGCTCGACGCACACGTTTGCTAGATGAAGCACAGACGCTTCAAGTACGCTTTCCTGATCCTGCCAGTCGCCCTCCGTTGTTCGGTATTCCAGTAGGTATTAAAGATATTTTTCGCGTTGACGGCTTTCCGACTCGTGCCGGGTCGCAGCTTCCGACAGAGTTATTTATCGGACCTGAAAGCGATTGTGTGCTTACACTGCGTTCAGT
>JBKPBA010000179.1:0-6657 GCA_046726675.1 Chloroflexota bacterium | reverse complement strand
TTTCAAGCACGTCTGGCGGCCAAAGTGGCCTTGCATAACTTTTGCATTTGGCTCAACTTGCAGCTGGGGCGCGATCCGCTGGCCTTTGCTGATTTGCTCGATTGGTAAGTTCGTCATCTCAATTCACACCAAACGTTTAAGGGAAAGAAGCTTTGCTTGCTGAACGTTAGCCCAGTGTACCGCATGCACCGGCAGGCGATTGAAGATATGGGGACATTACGTATCTACGACCTGGACGTATCAGAGGAAGAATGGGTGCCTGCCGCAGATGTTCCCTGGTTTGTTACGCTCTTTGGACGCGATAGCTTAATCGTCTCCCTCCAGAATATGAGCGTTTCAACAGGATTCGCGCGTGGGGCACTGAAACGGCTGGCTGAATATCAGGCCACCGAACGCGATGATTATCGTGATGCCCAACCCGGCAAGATTCTGCACGAAATGCGTTTTGGCGAGTTGGCGCATTTCCATGCTATTCCTCACACACCTTACTACGGTACGGCTGATGCGACAATCCTGTACCTGCTGGTGCTCCTCATAAACGGCTTTATGTGAATCCGACTCTTCCCGAGTGGCTGTCCGAATTACAATTGCAGCAACTACGCGTTGGTCACTGCTTGTTCACCCTCTACTTCTGGCGCGAGGGAGACAGCTCACGCTGGGAAGTTGTGGACATGAAGGCAGATCAAGGGGTGACGCAGGAGGAGATAATCCAGGTCATGAATGAGCCTATCCAGCCGTGACGCTAGATGATGCCAGCATTTCCTCCGCATCCTCTATGACGTAGCGGTATCCTTGCTCTGTCAGAAACAATTGGCGATTGGCTGAGAACTCCTGGTCGCGAGTATCACGGGTGACGATCGAGTAGAAATACGCAAGCCCACCATCGGTCTTGGGACGTAAAATTCGTCCCAAGCGCTGCGCTTCCTCCTGTCGTGAACCGAACGTGCCCGAAACTTGAATAGCAACATTTGCATCTGGCAAGTCAATTGCGAAATTTGCGACCTTGCTTACAACCATACGCTTGATTTCACCGCGCCGAAATTGCTCATATAACTTTTCTCGTTGTTTGGTCGGTGTTTTACCCATCAATATAGGCGCTTCAAGTTCTTCTGCAAGCACCTTGAGCTGGTCAATATACTGACCAATAATTAAGACCTGGTCATTACGATGGCGCTCAGCAAGAAAGCGCACTACATTAAACTTTTCAGGGCTTTCAGCCGCAATTCTATATTTCTCTCGTTCGTCCGCAACGGCATAGTTCAATTGTTCATCTTCAGTCATGCCTACACGTATTTCGTGGCATTCGGCTGTAGCAATCCAGCCCTGGCGTTCTAACTCGCGCCAGGGCACATCATATTTTTTAGGGCCAATCAAACTAAATACATCAGCTTCTCGCCCATCTTCACGAACCAGTGTGGCTGTTAAACCAAGACGCCGGCGTGCTTGAATCTCAGCAGTAATGCGGAAAACTGGCGCGGGTAATAAATGCACTTCGTCATAGATAATCAACCCCCAATCATAGCTGGTGAAAAGCGAGAAGTGAGGGAAATCATCTTCGTCAGCCTCATTTACCTCTTGATTAGTCTGCTCTTTTGTATGGGGACGCCGGTATGTCAGTATCTGGTAGGTACTCACTGTAATTGGACATATTTCTTTGCGATCTCCCGTATACTCGCCTATCATCTCTGGAGGGACATCTGTCTTGTCAATAATTTCTTGTATCCATTGTCTCACAGCTATCGTATTGGGCGAAAGAATCAATGTGGCTCGTTGAATATCTGCCATTGTAACTAAACCAACAATAGTTTTTCCAGCTCCACAAGGTAGCACGATGACCCCACTACCTCCGCTGGGCGCGCCACCTGCATAAAATGTAGCCGAGGCCCCATACTGGTATGCCCGGGGCTCAAAAGCTTTTCCTTCGGCTGTGACTGGCCTCAACTTCATTGGCAAAGGTGAGCCATCGGTGTAACCGGCTAAATCTTCAGCAGGAAAACCGATATGGATCAATGCTTGCTTAATATGCCCCCGGCGTGCTGCATTAATTTGCAGCGTGTGCGTATCTAACTGGCGCAGCAAAAATGGTTGTGTACGTTTGTGGTGTATGATCTCAGCAATCAGAGCTGCGTCACTAGAAGTAAGGAGGAGTGCATCTCCATCGCGAACCAGCTTAATCCGTCCATAGCGACTAACATATTCTCGAATTTCGAAGATGATATTTGCTGGGATATCGTATTTGCTATAACTCGTCAGCAACTCAATGATCATTTGCGCGGTCATACCACCTGCGGCTGCATTCCAAAGCGAAAGTGGAGAAAGACGATAGGTATGGATATGCTCTGGTGATTTTTCTAGTTCTGCAAATTGAGCGACTGCATCTCTAGCTTCAGCATGCTGCGGATGATCAACTTCTAGCAAAATTGTGCGATCGCTCTGAACAATTAATGGATTACTTGGATTCATAATTTCTCTGTTAGACTCCTTGCATCTGCGCCCAGTTCTTAACATATTTTAAAATGGTGGTAACGGTAGCATCCTCATAGCCACGCATAAGATGGCGAGCACCAACAATTACCTTAATACCCTTTGGGCCTTTGAGCTGTTCAACAACAGGTTCGAGCTTATATAACGGACAAATTTCGTCGAATTCACCCGTGACAAATAGTTTGGGGCGTTCGAAAGGTTTTGGAAATCCACCTTCGGCGCGGAAAAGTGGCAGGCTTATACTTACAACAGTGCGTATTCTTGTATCAAAAGGAGCATAGAGCAAGGCGATATAAGCGCCGAAACCGTGACCAATCACACAGATTTTTGCTGGATTGCCTCCATCCTGCGATAGTACATAGTCAATAGCTCCTGCAAGATCCAGTGGTTCCAGGCGTCCATCAGTTTGTTGACCCTGGCTTTTTCCAACTCCCCGGAAATTAAAGCGCAATGCGAGCATACCCGTTTCAGCTAGCCTGCGAGCAAGGACGATATTCAATATATCGTTCATATCACTACTAGCTGGTTGAGGGTGACAGAGTATAATAATGGGAGCAAGCTCAGCATCTATTGGAGCATGGAGCACACCCTCTAAAAGCAAAGAAGGTTGCCCACGGCTGGAAAAACTGATAGGTTTTTCAGCGGTCGCTGATTCTGAGGTCATTTTCCCCTTTCATTCTATTTACCCAAGTCATGCATTGCATATGTATCTTATCGCAGTCAATGCACTGAGTCAACTCAATAAGTGTTTTTGAGAGACTTTTTGATATTGTAGGAGTTATGTATTCAAATGTAATACGTTTTAGTTTATAGAGCCTCAAAAAATGTAAAATCTTACTATAATATCCTATATGCCCTTTGCATATGTGTCAGTAGATGTTATACTGATTAGTAATGAGTTGAACTGGGGTTTTTAATTCATGTCGGCTAATTAGTGCAACTCAGTCAAAAACTGAATCTCTATTTTTCGCTGGCTCATCTTGGTTTCATTGTTGCTACGAGAGGTAATCTAGCGTTTTCTTGCAGTAAATGTGGGTGTGGACAACGTGTCAAGTGTCTTTGCTTATTTTCAGGTAACCTCTTAAAGCGGCTTCTGCTTTTGCGAAATCCTTTCGGGGGGATGGAGATCGCTGAGCTTCTAACTGACAATTTCATCAAGAATCAGGAAACTCCACCAGCCAGGAATGTTTGGCGAGATATAGGAGTTGGCCTTGCTTCAATGATGAAGCTATTCAAGGCATACCTCATATCTCACTACTTGCAGAGAATGTCCCTGGTGCTATGGGATATATTATCCTATCCTGGTAAGTGTAGTTTTCGAGTTTACGTTGCAATCTGGGTGAGGGTAGTAGTAGAGGAGTTAGAGTTAGTACTACATCAGTAGAGGCAGGAGCGTTTATGGCCGATATTTTGGTTGTTGAGGACGAACAATTAATCGCCGGGTTATTAAAGGAAACGTTACAGATCGAGGGTTATAATGTTGTGACGATCCTCAACGGCGAAGATGCCGTCCAGTTTGCACTCTATGAAACACCGCACCTCATTATCTTAGATTTAATGTTGCCTGGGATTGATGGCTACGAAGTGGTTCGGCGTTTACATACGTACCCTAAAACCATACATATTCCCATCATTGTACTCAGTTCTTTTGGAGAACTGAAGGATAAAGTTAACGCCTTTGAAACTGGTGTAGATGACTACATTACAAAACCCTTTCATACTGATGAGTTGTTAGCTCGCGTTCGTGCCCAGCTTCGTCGAGTACAACAGAACTACCTCTCCCCACTTATCGGGCTGCCAGGTGGCTTTCAGGTTGAGTTAGCCATCAAATATAAGCTGAATAGCATGGAGCCATGGAGTTTACTCTACCTTGATCTCGACAATTTTAAGGCTTTTAACGATGTCTACGGTTTCCTGACCGGCAACGATATGATTCGACTGGTAGGACGAATCTGTCAATGGGTGGTGCGTAAGTACGGTAATCCCGATGACTTTATCGGCCATGTCGGAGGGGATGATTTTGTTGTGGTTACAACGCCAGACCGGGCACATACTCTTTGCAGGTATATTTGCGACCGTTACAATGAGGAAAGTACCGATTTTTACCGCGCAGAGGATCTCGGACGCGGATCGATTAGTGGCTTTGATCGTAAGGGACGATCATGCCAGTTTCCTTTAGTATCTCTCTCTATCGGTGTGGTCAATAATCAAATTTGGCAACCACATAGTATACAGGAAGTGAGTTATTTAGCGGCTGAAGCAAAGAACCAAGCCAAGCAATCAACCGGCAATGTGTACCATATGCCGCCCCGGCGTGTATTGGCTAGCTATAATGCATCCTCTTATGTTCCCTCACGTTATGTAGCTTCTTCTCCTCTTCCTCCTACTCTTGCTCAGATTACGCAAGGTCATGCCCATCACTATCCTCTATCCGGGATTTTAGAGGAGAATATTCTTGAAGAGACGGGGGCGACGCATTCCCCTCGCCTTTAGGGAGGAGTTAGCCGCCTTTGCGTTTTATGGTATACCATATTATAATAGATGACATGGAAGAACGACATACCAAACATGTCACCTATAAGATAACATATCATTTTGTGTGGTGTCCCAAGCACCGCAAGCAGGTGCTTGTGGGTGACGTGGCACAGTTTGTCGAGGCAGAAATCCGCCGCTTGTGCGAGGAAAATACATGGGTGATTGGAGCCTTACAGGTGCAAGAAGATCATGTGCATGTGTTTCTCTCTGCCGAGCCAAGAACGGCTCCCTCGCTGATCGCCAATACCCTCAAAGGGATCACTGCCAGACAAGTCTTTAAGCAGTATCCAGAGGTGAAGAAGCAACTGTGGGGCGGCTCATTCTGGTCACGTGCGTATTATGTGGGAACCGTTGGAGACATGATCGAAAGTACTGTGAAGAAGTTCCTCGAACTGGGACAAGGTTAATGCGCAAGACGTTTAAGTACCGCGTCTATCCAAATAAGGCAACTGAACACAAGTTGTACTTTGTGCTCAACCGATGTCGTGAGTTGTACAATGCGGCGCTCTCCGAGCGCAAAGATGCCTACCAGTATGCGGGCAAGTCGATTTCCTATTATGACCAGCAAAACGATTTGCCAGAGATCAAACAGAAGATCAGGCCAGAATATCAGGACGTAGCTGCCCATGTGCTGCAAGATGTCCTGAATCGCCTCAAGAAAGCCTTCGATAGTTTCTTCCGACGCTGCCAGAACGGGGAGAACCCAGGATATCCAAGATTTCAGGGCAGGAACCGCTATGACTCCTTCACCTACCCTGACGGAGCAGGCTGGAAGTTAACGGTAGAAGAGCAAGGGAAGAAGCTCAAGGGAACGCTCCATCTCACCAAGATTGGTTCAATGCCCGTCAAACTCCATCGACCCATCGAAGGGAAGATCAAGACGGTGACGATCAAACGTGAGGTCAATCAGTGGTACATCACCTGCTCATGCGAGGTAGAAGAGCCTCCTAAGTTGGACGTTCGCTACGAGGATGTTGGAATAGACCTGGGTGTCACGCACCTGGCAACGCTGAGCAATGGCGAGCTGATTGAGCATCCTCGCTACTATCGTAAGGCGAGTGCGACCCTGGAGAACCGACAACAATCCCTCTCCAGAAAGAAACGTGGCAGTCATCGACGGGAGAAAGCCAGAAAACTTGTGGCTAAGGCACATCGCAAGATTGCACGGCAACGCAAAGACTTTCAGCACAAAGCCTCAAAGAAACTGGTAGATCGCTATCAGATTCTTGTCTTTGAGGATATTCAGATCGGCAATCTCACCAGGAAGCTCAAGCCAAAACAAGACGAGAAGGGCGCGTACCTGCCCAATGGGGCAAGTGCAAAGGGCGGATTAAACAAGAGCATATTAGATGCGGGATGGGGAACCTTTGTACACATGTGTTCAGTCAAGGCAGCATGGGCCGGTCGAACACTGATCAAAGTAGACCCTCGGTTCACCTCGCAAGTGTGCTCAGGCTGCGGGCAAGTCCGTAAAAAAGATTTGTCTGAGCGGTGGCATACCTGCGATTGTGGCACCGAGTTAGACCGCGATGTGAATGCAGCAATCAACATACTTGAGCGTGGAAGACGCAAACGTGGGGCAACCCTCGTAGAAGCTCCCTGCCTTTTGGCGGGAGAGCACTTCACAGTGGTGAATGT
>JBKPBA010000178.1:0-8172 GCA_046726675.1 Chloroflexota bacterium | reverse complement strand
TGGTACTTATCATGCCATAGTGAAACAAGCCAATGCCTTTCAGACATGTAAATCAAGCTTCTTATCCTATGAAAATGCAGCCTTGCAAGTGGATGTGTCCCTGCTTTCAGGTAGTGAAACTGGCTTGATTTTACGCGCTACCGATCAGCAGTTTTATGAGTTTGGCATCGATCATCAAGGAGATTTTTTCTTCCGCCGGCACGACCCTAATGGTGCAGGAGGAGGAAGTTTCACAGATCTCATCCCAGCCACCAGGAGTAATGCTATTGTTCCAGGCAAACGAAAAAACACGTTACTCGTGATCGCAAAAGGCAGCGATTTTAAACTGTTTATTAATGGTGTCTTCGTGGGTGAACAACAGGATAGCAACTATACCAATGGGCAGGTTGGTTTTAGCGTTGAAACTTATCCATCAGTAAATACTGGTGAGGCTAGCTTCTCCAACTTCAAGGTTTTCTCCGTTTCTTCATAAAATCTTAACATCAATGGCATATTTTGTAAGATTTTTACAGATTTCTACTTGTCACATTGCAAAATCTTCGCTATCATATTCCAGGAGTTGTTTGTAGTGATCGCCTGTATCTAAATGAACCTGGCTTCTCAAACTCAATCGGCACACGAAAAACAAAACATTGCAATAAAGGAATAAACATGCAACCTGATACTGTAGCGCCTCATACTGGAGTGGCCCGCTTTCTCGATACCTGTCACCTGCAACAGCCCGATGCCACACCCATCTGGTTTATGCGCCAGGCTGGACGCTGTCTTGCAGAGTACCGCGAATTACGCGAACGCTACGACATTCTTACGATGGCAAAAACCCCCGAATTATGTACGCAGGTCACAGTGATGCCAGTCAAAGAGCTTGGCGTCGATGCGGCGGTGCTATATGCCGATATTATGCTACCTCTGGAAGGTATGGGCATCTCACTAGAAATACAGCCAGATATTGGCCCAATCATTCATAACCCTATCCGCACTATGCAAGATGTTAATGCATTACGCATCATTGATGCTGAAGAATCTACACCCTTTGTTTTACAGGCTATTCGACTCGTTCGTCGCGAATTGGAGGGCAAGCAGGCTGTCATCGGCTTCTCAGGCGCGCCTTTCACGCTGGCCTGTTATTTGATTGAGGGTCGCCCTTCACGCGATTACGCGCTAGCCAAATCATTGATGTATGGACAACCCAAGATCTGGCATGCATTGATGAACAAGCTGACCGAGGTTGTATCGCGTTACCTGCTTGCGCAGATTGCGGCAGGTGTAGATGTTGTACAGTTATTTGATAGTTGGGTTGGTTCGCTAGGTCCCAGCGTATACAAGCAATTTGTGCAACCTTATTCTCAACGCATCTTCGAAGTCATCAATCAAACCGGCACACCTTCAATCCATTTTGGGACAGGTACAGCCGGTTTGCTGGAGTTAATGACCGGAGCGGGAGGCGATATCATTAGCATCGACTGGCGTATGGACCTTGATACTGCCTGGGCGCGTATTGGCTATGACCGGGGCATTCAGGGTAATCTTGATCCGACACTTCTACTGACACCCTGGAATGTTATCGAAAGAGGTATGCAAGATGTGCTGCAACGGGCGGCTAACCGCCCTGGACACATCTTTAATCTGGGACATGGCGTACTCGCTGCTACTCCACCTGATGTGCTCCGCAGGTTAGTCGATGTTGTTCATGAGTCAACCAAACGCTAGCATCAAGGATACAAAAATGATCAATTCACATGTCGGGGTAATGTTGATGACCTATGGCTCGCCAGCAACCCTCGAAGATATCCCCACTTATCTGAAAAATGTACGCGGTGGACGTCAACCCGACGAAGAGTTAATCACAGAATTTCGACGACGTTACGCGCTCATTGGCGGTTCACCTTTATTGCGTATTACCCGCGAGCAAGCTGCTGCGCTTGAGGAGGAACTGAATAGCCAGCATCCTGACGGCCCACTATTTCACGTGGTCGCGGGCATGCGTTTTGCTCCTCCATTCATCGCCGATCTTGTGCCTGAAATTGCTATGGATGCTCAACAGTTAATCGGCGTGATTATGTCACCACAGTATTCGCCGATCATTATGAGTGGCTATACTCGCACGTTAGAAGATTCCGTTAAGCAACTGCATCGTGATGATCTCACATTAAAGATTGCCGGAGATTGGCACCTCCAACCCTACTTCTTGTTAGCATTAGCCCAACGTGTGCAACAGGCGCTCGACAGTTTTCCAGAAGAGGTACGTTTGCATGTTCCGGTACTCTTAACCGCGCATAGCATGCCCAAACGCGTTATAGAGAAGGAGCCGGAATACATCAACGACCTCAAAGAGACAGCCTCGAGGGTTGCTGAACTGGTTGGTCTCACAGACGAACGCTGGATGTTCTGTTACCAGAGTGCCGGGCATACACCTGAAGAATGGCTCAAACCAGACTTTGCCGATATTATGCCAGAACTACGTGCTGCCGGACATAAGTATGTCTTAATTGCTCCAGTTCAATTCCTGGCTGACCATCTAGAGATACTCTACGATATCGAAATTGGTGCGCGACAGCAGGCCGAAGAGCATGGCATACAGTTTGCCCGTACCGGGTCACTGAATACCTCACCTCTGTTTATCAAAGCGCTTGCAGAGGTTGTGAAGGAGACGATGGCGCAGACATGATTGTAGAGGTACAATCCATCAGGTTACGATAACAGATTCGCAATCGTCAACAACTCATCCTTGCTCACATTACCAGCAATTTGAATGCCTACGCCTTTCTCCGTCCAGGTCAACGTCAAAGTGCTGCCTGATGATGAGAGGGTTGCTGTAGTTCCACGCACACTGACTTGTTGGCCAGAGATAGGGAGGTTTGCGAGGGATTTTCCCTCGGAAATCGCGAACGTGCTATTACCCATAGCATAATTGAGTGTAAAGATCTGGTTACCTGGAGCTCCAAGTGCATCCACACCCTGCAACTGATATGTAATCTGAGAGGAAGGAATGCTTAACAGATGATACCCAGCTTGCTGCTGAGCCTGCTTCAGGGTAAGGGCACCTGTGTTTGATGTAGTCGTCTTCGGGAAAGGAAGGACCTGGACACCGGCAGGAGGTACAAAAGTGAAGAGATTATTATCTACTGGCTGATCCAGCACAAGCATTGGCAGATTAAGCGTTACCTGTCCAAATCCCTTGATCACCAATTTTATCCGTAAAGGAAGCTTGCTTGCCTTATCAATAAACACATCACCATTGTAATTGAAGTTACCTGAATCTGTACTACTCGCTTGCGCTGATGCTGGTGATGTGACCTGTATATCATACGCATCATATCCATTGACATTGGCTGAGGAAGAAACCAATGTTGCGTTACTATGAGAGAACACCGATTGCACAACGTTCATAATAAACTGAGTTTGATCTCGGCCTGGGCCAGAGACAGGCGCACCTGTATTGTTGCTAACCGGTCTAGTATAGACCACTTTTTTGGCGGGATCATATTGCCATACTTGTTTTCCATTATTTACAGTAATCGATCCCGTAGAGAACTGCCTCAGAGTAGATTGAAGCACGACCGTGCGGCTTTTGTCGGGGGATACATTCCAAACTTCGGTACTAACAGTTCCGTTAGCCGCTGTGCCGGCGATTGCAATATCAAAGATCGCATGCAGTGTTTTTGCTGTTTTGAGATTTTGCCTTGCCTTTGTCAGTAGCTCCTGGCCCTGCGCAGGCGCAGGCGTAGGTGTAGATTGTACTGGAGTCTGTGTTGTGCCGGAACTTCCGCATGCAGCCAACAACAGCATAAGTAGGAAAGTAAAAGGCAGCATGGTTTTCCAGCTATAGCGAGACATTGGAAAACTCCTTTGTATCTATCAATAGATGTCACGTTCTTCGTTCTGTTACGTAGTATAGCACGAACTACATTCTGTCCTTCCCAAGCTCCTCAACAAAGGCTTGCACGACCTTGTTATCTTGTTCTTCCAGGACAGTTCGAGGATCAACCAGCAACGCATCGCGTAGGATACGCACTATGAGAGGTAAACTGCGCAAACGTAGACGTTTTGCCAGTTCATCAAGGGACATTGGTACATTCCTGGCATCGAGAGCTAGTAAGGTGGTAGGGAGCGTTTCCCCTGGGAGCGAACCGCCGCCTACAGTTGACTCACCACGCTGCATGCGCGCAGGAATGCCATACTTTTGAAGCTCTGAAACCCAGCTAGCGGCTCGACTAGAGATACTCGCTGGTGATGCTGCAATCATACGCCAGATAGGAATGTGTGTGCCAGCCTCTTCGCGCTGGTAGTGCCGCAGGGTAGCTTCGAGTGCGGCCAGGGTCATCTTGTCAATACGCATAGCTCGCATCAAAGGGTGCCTGCTAATACGTTCCAGTGCTGCGGCCTTGCCCACAAGTATGCCAGCTTGCGGTCCACCTAGCAGCTTGTCGCCTGAGAAACACACCACATCTGCTCCTGCAGCGATGCTCTCTTGCGGCATTGGCTCATGCCTCAGGCCATAATGCTCACTTGCAAGTAAGCAGCCACTACCCAGGTCGTCCATGAGCAGCAGTCCTTGCTGGTGAGCCAGTGCGGTCATTGCCTCTACCGGAGCCGATTCAGTAAAGCCCATAATCTGAAAATTGCTCGGATGCACAGTCAGCAACAGGGCAGTACGCTCAGTGATAGCTGCCACATAATCGCTCAGGCGGGTACGATTTGTTGTGCCGACCTCTATCAACTGGCAGCCGCTTTGGCTCATTACATCCGGTACTCGGAAACCTCCGCCTATCTCAACGAGTTGACTTCGCGAGATGATGACCTCACGTCCCGCCGCCAACGTACTAAGCGCTAGCAATACTGCAGCCGCGTTATTGTTTGTAACCAGCGCAGCTTCTGCGCCGGTCAATTCACAAAGCAATGCGGAGATATGAGAATGGCGAGAGCCGCGTTCTCCAGCCTCTAAATCATATTCCAAATTGGTGTAGCCTCCAGCTACCCGTTGCACAGCTTGAAGAGCTTCCTGGCTCAAAGGTGAGCGTCCCAGGTTTGTATTGATAATGACACCCGTAGCATTGATGACGGGTTGTAAATTTGGACGCTGACTCTCATCCAAAATGTGTTCGGCTACGGTAAGTATTTCATCTGAAGAAGGACAGGGAGCGCCCTGGCGTATTTGTGCGCGTGCTTGCGAAATACTGGCGCGTACAGCTTGCAGAGTCATTGAACGAGAATATCGCTGAACGAGTTGTTGCCCGCTAGCAGAGTGCAACAGTTCATCGACAGAGGGCAGAAGCCGAAGTTGTTCCTGGTCAACGTTCATAAACCACCCAATCAACAAAACTAATGCAGTGAATAAAACATAGTAATAGCAAGGCTATTCGCTACCTTCCCCATAATCGCCCGCAAGTCACCGTCATTAAGCTTACAGATAGCATACTGGTCGGCCAGCAAGCTACGCAGCACAGCATACATCAATTCTGTCTTTACCAGGCTATCAGTGTCAAGTAGAGGATAATCCCGTTTTAAAAGGAGATGGTGATATGGACGCAACTTCCCACGATATGAGGTCAAGGCTACGACATTGACAGCACCCGCGTGACGACAGAAAGGATCTCCAGAGACTACTAGAGCGGGATGCCAATCGAGAATACGCTTCTCTTCGATGCCCGGGGGAAGTGAGGGATAGCCAAAATTGACCCAGTACACCATGCCGAATTGCACTGGTATTTGATAAGTAAGTGCATCCGACGTAAGATCTGGTGGGTGAGGCATCGTTGGACTACATATCTTTTACAACTAAAAATTACGGATGCACATAAGCTAGTGAAGTGTAAATCGGCAGATCGCTGGACTCAAGTTGCGTATGGAAACAGATACACGTTAGTGACCACGAATGCTCAACCAGACTCAAACGTTCATCACGTTCCTCCTGACTTTCTTCCTGAAGAGCAGCAGCAATGGGTTCCATTTCATGCTGATACTGTTCTGCAAGTAGGGTTGAACGGCCAAAGTCATAATTCGTTGTCATAACGAAACCTCTTTGTTCCAACTTAAGTCCAAATCTGAACTCTACATCACAACATCAGTAGCAAAGCTCGGGGATAGGTGGGATATTCCTAATTTCTCTAACTTCCGAGATTATACCAGCAAATTGGCCAGGAAGCAATAGATTTTGCGACGATTTTTCACCAACCCACATTAGATCTCATCACGCCACCTATGACCAACAAGAGGCTGTTTCAAACAGCCTCTTGTTGCAATGGATCTATTTCACTTGCACTGCATGGTAGCAGGTGCCACAGAGCCATACCAGACGAGGCAATTTCTTCCAACGACTACGATACCAGGCAATACGCTCCTCCGTCCAGTTGGCGTATTCACCTTCAGCACTGAGACTGACCTGTATCAGCGCCATCGATGAAAACTTTTGCTTGCACCGGTGACAAACATGTTGCATCGTTTGACATCCCTCATTTTAGTGTATAATGTGTGAAAAATCTGTTAATGCCTCAATCGTCTCCTGGGCATTCCGTACAAATTCGGCTTTCACAGGCAGTCGTTCCTTGAACTCTTCTACCATAGTATCATCCAGGAAGCGCTCACCGGCATTATCCAGCATCACACGTGGCAACAGTACCAGGTCACCCAGGTTTCCGTTCTCTTCCAGAGCTTCCAGTACGTCCTGACCACAGAGTAACCCGGCAACGGTGACTTCTGTCCCAAAGAATTTGTTTCCAATGGGCAGTACCTGCACCTCAAGACCCTCGACCTTGCGTATATCTTCAGCGAACTGTTCGATTACGGGTCGTGCCATCATACTCGTGACCAGTGTTACCCGTCGCACTTGAGACATACTCGCTGGTAGTTTGCGTTTACTATGCGCCCATTGGTCAATAAGATAGCGCGTCATGCCCACACCATTCTCAATCTGAGCATACGAACCGTAATGCTTCGCGGGTGGAAATTCGCGTTCAGTCAGGTAATACCATTCATCCGAAAGGTAAACAAACGGATACTCATCAGGATTCTCTGCCTCGAAGCGGCGCTGGTATGTCTCAACCTGGTCAATCACTGCCTCGGCTTCTGCTCTCGTATAGTGACGTAGTGGTGGCAGGTCACCAGTCTTAATCATGTTGTTGTATTTCGTCAAACCGACAGGCACCACGGAAACTGACTCAACAATTGGTCTCAATTCGGTCAAGTCATGAATGCTGCGATCAAGATGCGGGCCGTCATTGATCGGCGGACAGAGCACAAGCTGTGTATGACAGGTGATACCCATATTTCCCAGGCGTTTGATATGGTCAATAATGTCCCCGGCTCGTGGGCCGTCGACCATCTTGCGCCGTAGGTCGGGATCGGTTGTGTGTACTGAGACATAGAGCGGTGTCAACTTCTGCTCGTCAAGGCGCTGCCAGTCGTGTTCTTTCAGGTTGGTAAGCGTAATGAAATTACCAAAGAGGAATGAGTAGCGATAATCATCGTCTTTGATGTAGAGTGTTGAACGCATGCCGTGTGGCAAACCTGGCTGTGGAGCGAAGCGTTCCGGTAGCCCCTTGATAAAACAGAAGACACATTTATTGGCGCACTGCCGGATAAATGGAGCAGGCTCTTCACCGAAGAGCACTCCCAGATTCTCATCGTATGTTTTAGAGATATGTACTTCGTGCTGAGTGAGTTGCCGCTCAAAGCCAATGGTCAACTCTTCATCAGCAACGTAAAAGCGATAATCTACCAGGTCACGAATCGTTTGACCGTTAATTGTGCGAATAAGATCACCGGGTTGTAGCCCCACGCGATCTGCGGGGCTTTCCGGTACTACCTCACGCACCCATCCATACAATTTGGGCATTAATTGGGTTCCTTCTTAGAATGGATGACGGATTATAAGGGCAATGACGATAATAATAACTATGATAGCTAGTGTCCCGAGTACAAAATACGTGTTTTTACGTCCAAGTTTGATGTTGGTGCTAGGTCCCTTAGCTACTACTGTCTTTTTCACTTCCTCTTGATGCTGTTTCCGTTTATCAATGCGTTTCTGTCTCCTATCACGCACAGTGTCAGTCGGACTTCCACCATAAGGGCCGGCACCCATATGTTGCATACGCCTGCGCATCTCGCGGTTATAACTCTCAGCCTCTTGTTGCGTCGGCGACGTCGCTTTGATTTCTTTAGGCTGTGTTGATT
>JBKPBA010000177.1:0-6702 GCA_046726675.1 Chloroflexota bacterium | reverse complement strand
CGAGTAAGCTTCAGGTCGAAGAGGGTGTCGATCAGCAGAGATGCCTCTCCATCCGTGATGATGCCTGCGTTACTCCAACCCCAGGTACCGTCCGGCTGAAGGTATGCATATACTGAATTACCGAGATCGTGCAGACCTCTGGTATATGACCACTTGCTCATGGTATTCCTCTTCTGGTTGAACTACTACTAGCCTCGGCACAGCTCCTTCGAGCGACTCGCGAAGAATGCGTCCTAGTTTCATGGAAAAAACTCCTGAGCCTTTCTGAAATGCATTCAGAAACACTGCCGCGTTACACACCACTAACTGGTGCATTCGCTAAATACATGTATAAGAACCAAGGCCGATAAATCGGCGGAGGGCACGGTGAACCGGCCCCTACGGTTTTCCCTGAACCTAGCGAATGCACCACTAACTATAGTATACACATAACCACCTTACTTTCCATTGTGATATGATTAAAATAAGTGTTAATGAGGAGGTATATGATTCATATGAAAGCTGTAAAAACGCATGTAGGGCGCTGTGATAGTTGTGGTGAGCCAGCAGCATATGCTCAACTGTTACCAGGTGGAAGAACGTTCCGCTTTTGTGAACAGCACGTTCCATTGCTCGTTAAAAAGCAAGCCGAAGCAGCTGAAGCGGCAAATAAAGAGAAGAAATAATTCTTACGATCAAGGTAGAATTCCGTTTTCTTCAGCCATCCCTACTACAGATGAAAATATTGAAGAAGAAGCTATCCAGGGGTGAAACAGTCTGGTTAAGAGGTGTAATTACAAGCACATCTCTACCTTCTTGAGAGGGAAAGCGCGCGACATGATATGCTACTTTCTCTATGTCGAGTAACTCCAGCATTAACGGGTAAGGATCGTTGTGCTTGACCAGGATAAGGAAACTCGGTCGATCCGCTTTGCGTACGGCTTCGGTATAAGCAGGGATGCGGTCAAGTATGGGCACATTGCGTATAATGGGTAGTGGGTCCGAGATGATAATACTCTCATGTGTTTTGAAGACTATGGGATAGGCGATCCAGTTGTTTGCCCAGGCATAGTGAATATGTTCGCGCTCCAGGTATGCAATAATGGCATCATTTTTCGCCGGTGCATAGGTGCAAAAGGTCGATTGAAAGGTACTGCCTGCATCACTTAAAGCATAGAAGACGACTTGAAAATAGACAGTTAAGATCAGAAATCCTACCAGCAATCCTAGCGCAGCCTTCTGGTAAGGCAATCCTGTGGTAGCCAACGATGATGAGCGTGGAGAGGCTGGTGCGCTGGCCTTTGAGGCCGACTCGATAGTGTTCTCCTGCCCAACCCTGGTCTGTTCCCCATTTAAAGCTTGTTCATGATCTATATTGTAGGTATCTGCCTCTAACAATATCACGGCTGTAAAAATCGTTGCCACAAAGAAGGGTATGACCAACATTAATGGTGTGGCGTATCGACCGGCGAAATCATATTGGCATGACCAGAGGCCACTGGCGGCGGTTTCGGTGACACAGAAAATAATACTCACTGAACTTGCAAAGACGATTGGAAGCGCAGCAAGTTTTCGCACTTTCAGTAGTAACGGATGGGGCTGCGCGAATGACATGACGACAAGTGCTATAGTGACCACGATACATATTCCGTTAAAAATGAAAGTGGGTGTATGTAAAAACCCGAGTGCTGCCTTTTCTCCAGGCAGTGCGCCACTGAGGATCCTCGGTCCTACGCAAGTGGTGTACAAGTGCGCTAATCCGAAAAATATATCCAGTCGAGTGGGATATTGTGCTTGTACAACGGGACGAAGTGATGGGTTTCCGCTTAATTGCAGTATAAAGGTGATGTTTTGCCACTGATTTAATGCTCCCCAATAAATCGCTGGCGCTAGTCCTACAATGCATGCTGGTATGCTAGCCAACGCTGGAAGGCGAAGGGTGTACAAGAAGGTTTGCCGGATGGGGGCAAGCCGTATAGGCGTGGACTTGAGATGGTTTTCAAGGGCGGGGGCAAGCCCCGCCCCTACTATACGACGGTCGGGCTGGTCGTCTTCAAATTGAATTACTTTTGATTTTCTGGCTTCTCTCAGTGCTTTTACCCAGTCCCATGCAATCCACATAGCTGCTGCGAGAATGCCATAGAAGATCAGGGGATTGACCCAGAGGCCCAGGCCAACTATAAATCCAATGCTTGCCCAACGCCAGGCGAGTTCGCGCCTTGATGCGCCAGCGGCTCTACGATTGGTGAGTTTGAGAGCGAAGAGCATCAGCAGTAGCATGAAGATGAATATTTCAATGTAGCCGCCCAGTGTGCGGAGTTGCAGGACAGTATCGTAAAGAGGTGGTATAGCTGCCAGAAGCGCTGCGATGGTCATGAGCCATTGTTTGGCGTGTAGAGGTAACCGAGCAGTGTCTGCCAGGGCTGAGGCTAATTTCCACGTCAGCCAGACTACTATTAATGAGAGCAGGATAGGTTCAGCTCGAAGCGCCCATACAGAAGGACCAACAATAGCGAAGACACCTGCCATTATATAGGCCTCTAAGCTGCCCATGTACGGCTGGTTATAAAAGTAAATTGGAAGTTCGCCACGCAAAATATGTTCAGCCTGGATGCCTACGAGCGCCTCGTCGCCATCGACAAAGCCCTGTGTATGTATAACAATGAAGGTGCGTACAACGATAGCAATCAACAGGCAGAATAACAGAGGTAAGTACGAGGGTTGTTGAGTAATCGAACCTTTACGTCTGCCTGGCCCTCGTTTATACCATGCGATGCGCTCTTGCGTATAATCCTGAACAGGTGCTTCTGCCAGTTGTTCCGAATGCTGTGCTTTTGATTGAGCTGTGTTCAAGTCCTTAATACTCATACCTGATACAACGTACACAGGAAGAGTATCTCCGTAGGAAATAGGAGAATCAGGCTAGAGGGGCTTTTATCTTGCAAGCACAACGGTAGGGAGATATGAAAAAGGGAAAACCAGAAATTATCTGGCCTTCCCTTTTAAACTCAGAATCAGCGTTTGCTAGTCTATTCTTCGCCGAAAGCTGCTTTGAGTTGGGCTTCCTGCTCTTTGGACAGGTTGGTCTGGATGATCTCGAACTGAATGTCCTTGACAGCGTCAACAACTTTATCGAGCACAGCTCCGCTCGCCAGCAGGAACAAAGCAGAGGTGCCTGGTGTGATCTTGGAGCGCACCGAGTTGATGAAGTCTTCGTCAATTCCATAATGCGCAAAATGGCCAGCGAGTGCACCCATTGCTGCGCCAACTGCCAGGCCGAAGAGCGGGATAAAGAACAGCAAGCCGAACAACAGACCCCAGAATGCACCACCAAGTGCACCGATTCCGGTCATGCTACGGAGTTGTTCGGTCTTGGGTTTGCTGGCCCCGGCAGGCCAGGTGACGATGGCTCCATCATTCACTGTGATCAACTGCTGCTTTTGGAGGCTCTCTAGCCTGCCCAGCATCATCTGCGCTCCCTCGGCTGTAGGAAACTTGAGTACCACTAATGCGGCACCCGGTGTCGTTGTCATGGTTTCTTAATCCTTTCAAGTTGTGTTCAAAGAGAAATAGCTAGTTTATTCAGTAGCTGTGAACGTGCACACTGCTGTAGTGGAGATTATAACACAGGTGGAACTATCTGTCATTAGAAATTTCTTGACAAGAAAATGAAGAAAGCGAGGGACACCCACGCGCACCTGGCAAAGGGCTTCGTGCCGGGTCCCCCAGACCCTGTGCCCTCTGCACTCCCTTTTATGATTGGATGTCAGTTTATTTTGCCTTGACAAAGTGATACAAACAGATTATCTTTACAGCAGAGTTTTTCATCGTTCTTAATCAAAATTGAAAAAACAAGATCGGTCTTTATGGAAGATAAATTGCGTAGGGGTGAATTACCGATCTTGTTTGTGATAATGCTTAAGCATGTTGTGGTTTACAAGATGCCTCAAGGAGCTATGCAATGACGACCATCGATTTTGTTAAAGCAATGCCAAATACCGCTACACGCGCTGAACGGTATGCTGCAGGCAAGGCCTTGCGTTCCAAAGCTCCCCGCACCAGCCATGGAGAGTGGGCCGCCGCGGCAGACCGTCCTGATCCGATCAGTCTGCTTGAAGAGTCGAACCGTACTCGCGTTCCGGAGCTTATTCCGATCCGCTATGGTCGCATGTCCCTGTCACCGTTCGCGTTCTTACGCGGCTCGGCGGTGGTCATGTCGTCTGACCTGGCGAAGACGCCCGTCTCGGGCATCAAGGCGCAGATCTGCGGTGATGCGCACCTGAGCAACTTCGGCTTCTTCGCCACACCAGAGCGCAACCTGGCTTTCGATGTCAACGACTTCGACGAGACGCTGCCAGGACCCTGGGAGTGGGACTTGAAGCGCCTGGCTGCCAGCATCGTGGTGGCGGGTCGGCAGAATGGCTACACTGCTCAAGAAAACAGGCAATCGGCCGTCAGCAGCATACGGGAGTACCGTACGTTGATGCGGAGCATGGCTACCATGCAAGCACTGTCTGTGTGGTACCTGCACCTTGACATGACGGAGGTGATGGGGATGGTGAAACGCAAGGAGCAGGAACGCCTCCAACGGCAGGAGAAGAAGGCAACTCACAGTACAAGCCTGAGTGTCTTTCCCAAGATGACCGAGAAGGTGGCTGGACAGTACCGCATTAAAGATGAGCCGCCGCTGATCGTGCACGTCGAAGGTCTTGGCGATGTCAAACAGACACAGGAACATGAAGCCGAACGGACCAAGGGGTATTTTGATGACTATGTGCAGACGCTGCCAGATGATCGCAAGGTCCTCCTCAAGAAGTACCACTTCGTCGACATCGCTCGCAAAGTTGTTGGAGTGGGGAGTGTAGGAACGCGCACCTGGGTCGTGTTGCTCATGGCAGGAGGTGATGGAGACGACCCGCTGTTCTTGCAGATCAAGGAAGCAGATGCTTCGGTGCTTGAGCCCTTCTGGGGGAAAAGCGCTTACGCAAACCATGGAGAGCGGGTTGTAAAGGGACAGCGACTAATGCAATTTGCGAGCGATATCTTCCTTGGCTGGACCCATGGCGATCTTGCCGACCTCTATGTGCGACAGTTGCGCGACATGAAGTTGTCGGAAGATATTGCGACCATGACAAAGAGAGATTTCGATCAGTATGCCGGGTGGTGTGCCATGGCGCTTGCGCGAGCGCATGCCCGCTGCGGAGACCCGGTTGTGATCAGCGGCTATCTGGGCAACAGCGATTTGTTTGACCAGGCGATTGCCTTGTTCGCAGAGGCATACGCGGATCAAACCGAACGCGATTACGCGACATTGGTAACGGCTATCAAAGAAGGTCGAATAAAGGCTGAGGTCGACGTATAAGGAGGAAGAAAGCGACTTCACCTCCTAAAAAGGAGAACGCCTCGGTAGCCTGATTCAGGTCAAGGAGCGATGAGGCGTTCTTCTGCTGTTTTGCTTTACACGAACTTGAACGATTGCAACATCGGCTGGAAGTAGCTCGTGTTATCTTGACTGAAAGTCGCTACGGGAGCCTGATAAAGTATCGTAAAACTCTTGCTGAGAGGCGTGTTCGCTGGATGAACATCTGCTATTACCACCACCTGAATGTTTGTGTCTTGATTGTTTAATCGTTGTGTTCCCGATGCGGATACCTGGCTCCAGCTCTCGCCACCGACGGTGGTCGTGGATGGAACAGATACCGTTTGTGAATTCTTGAGTAGAACCCGCGCTGCTTGTAATGCTGCTGAAGCAACGGAATCCGCGCTGATAGCTCCATTGGGATCAGGAGCTACAGTGATGGTCATTTTGCTATTACCCGTGCTATCGGTAAAGGTGAAGAGATTATTAGCTTTCTTGGAGCTTTGCCAATTTTGCGGATAGCTGATGGTAAAGCCATTGCCCTGAATGCTGGCCATAGCGGCAGTAGGCGGTATCGGCGTTGCCGGTGGGGACGTAGGTGTTGGAGATGGCGTTGGTGTAGAGGTAGTGCCACTTGTTCCGCTCCCACCACAGGCGACCAGCAGAACTGCGAGAATCAGGCTGCATAAAGCCATCGTGGTCCCACGGGATACGCATTGTAATCGTGTTAACATGCTAATCTTCATCCTCCTAATAATTTTAGCGCTCACATACCGCTCATTTTGAGCGATATTTTATTGAAGCTGGTGCGTTACAGCCTGATCCGCAGCCAGGAAGCCGAGCGCTTTGGCAAGTGAGACGGCAGCGCGGCGATTGTTCACGCTGAGCTTGCGATAGACATTGCTGGTATGTACCTTGACCGTACCGGGTGTCACTACCAGTTCGCGTGCAATCTCCTTGTTGCTGAGATCTTTTTCAAGCAAGCGCAAGATTTGCAATTCGCGGTCGGTCAAGGGTTCAAGACCCTCTTGCCGAAGTAGTTCTTCCTTCGACGCTGCTTGCGAAGACAAAGGGGTCATCGCAGCCAGAATGTGTTGTAGATAGGCGTCTAGATTTTTGTCGACGATATGACGTGCTTTTCGGCGCTTGCGCAGTTCGTGTAGCAATTTGGCTAGCGGCGGCAAATCGGCAAGCGTGCGGATGAAGCCACCGGGACATGCCAGGCCAAGCGCGCGTTCCAGCACATCCAGCGCCTCGGCCAACCGACCCTGCACATCGTAGGCCCACGCTTGCAGGGTCAACACCTGGATCGTCTTGCGTGTACTGTGAATGGCTTCGACGTACAGCAAGAGGTCGTCCAGGAG
>JBKPBA010000176.1:0-5369 GCA_046726675.1 Chloroflexota bacterium | reverse complement strand
AACCGTCCCGATGTGCTTGATCCGGCTTTACTGCGTCCAGGTCGCTTTGATAGGCAGGTGGTGCTAGATCGCCCCGATATTCGCGGACGCAGTTCTATTCTACAGGTGCATGCTAAGGGCAAACCTCTGGAGACCAGTGTCACATTGGAAACACTGGCTAAGCAGACACCTGGATTTTCTGGCGCTGACCTTGCTAATCTGTTGAACGAGGCGGCTATTCTGGCGGCCAGGCGTAACAAGCGCAAAATCGGTATGAGCGAACTCGAAGAGGCAATAGATCGTGTAGTGGCAGGCCCCGCTCGTAAGAGTCGCATTATTAGCGAGCGCGAAAAGGCTATTACCGCCTATCACGAGGTAGGCCACGCTTTAGTGGCTCGCATGCTTCCCAATACTGATCCGGTTCACAAGGTTTCAATTGTAGCGCGAGGACAGGCTGGCGGCTTCACGATGTTATTGCCGACAGAGGATCGATACCTGTGGAGCAAGCCGCAATTTGAAGATATGCTGGCGTATGCTCTGGGTGGGCATGTTGCCGAGTTGATTATCTTTGGCGAAGTGACAACTGGTGCGTCGAATGATATTGAGCGTGTTACAAAGATTGCGCGCTCTATGGTGACAGAGTATGGTATGAGTGCCCGCATCGGTCCGATGGCTTTGGGACACAAGGACGAACTGGTGTTTCTAGGTCGCGATTTTGGCGAACAGCGCAACTATAGTGAACAGACGGCACGCGAGGTAGATGAAGAAATTCGCCGTATCATTCAGGAAGCTTTTGATAAGGCATATCATGTGCTTCAACAGAGCAAAACACGTCTGATTATGATTAGCGAGCGTTTGATAAAAGAGGAGACGTTAGAAGGCCCTGTTTTCGAGTCGCTTTTCAATCAGCCAATCGATAATGGCCAGTATGAGTCACCTTCGATTCTTGCGGGTATGCCTCATCTAGATACTTCGGAAAGTTCTGAGCATGCGCTTTTGCCTGAGCCTGGCGCTTCGTATCCGTTGCCTCCACAATTGCAGCCCCCGTATAGTAATAGTGAATGAAAGAAAAGCGAGCCGCCCTATGCACTCCCAAAGAAGAGAGCGGCAAAAGACTAAGCATCGAGGGCTGATTTCATACGCTGCAGTGCAGTTACGATGCGTTCCTCGGGTGCTGTAATTGATATGCGAACATAGCCTTCGCCAGCATCACCAAAGTTGGTTCCGGGCGTGATATAGACTCCCGTCTTATCGAAGAGCCAGCTTGCGAAATCACGAGAAGTAAAGCCTCTGGGTATCGCAGCCCATACGTATAGCCCTGCTTTGGGACTCTGGGTAGGCATACCAAGGGCATTGCAGCCATCAACTAGCAAGTCACGGCGGCAGCGATAAATAGCGTTCCGTTCTTGTAGCCATGAATCTGGTAATTGCATTGCTTCAATGGCCGCATACTGGATGGGGCGGAACATGCCGCTATCGATATTGCTTTTTAAGCGTCCAACAGCATTGACGATGTCGGGATTTCCAACCAGCATGCCCACGCGGAAACCAGCCATATTGTATGTCTTGCTTAACGAGTGCAGTTCAACAGCGACTTCGCTTGCTCCAGGTACTTGCAGGATGCTAATGGGTCGATACTCGTCAAAGTAGACCTCGGCATATGCCATATCATGAATGATGGCAAGGTTATGGCGACGAACAAATTCGACTGCATGCTCAAAAAAAGCCAGGTCAGTGCACGCGGCTGTGGGATTATTGGGATAATTGAGCCAGAGCAAGCGGGACTTTGCCAGTACGTCCGCGGGAATATGCTCCAGGTCTGGGTAGTAGGCGTTTTCTTTTAGAAGTGGCAGCTTGTATGGTCCTGCCCTAACGTTGGTGCTTGCCGTAATATAGACTGGGTAACATGGATCAGGGATCAGTGACACGTCCCCAGCATTGAAGATAGCCATACCTACATAGGCAAGCCCCTCTTTTGAACCGAGGAGCGGCAGTGTATCATATTCAGGGTTGAGGCGAACGTCAAAGCGCTGCTTGAACCAAGTTGCGAATGCTAAGTGCAGAGCGCGCATGCCAAAATATTCGGGATAGCGGTGATTTTCGGAATCTTTTAAAGCAGTAGACAGGCGATCAATGACTGGCTGTGGCGCAGGTAAGTCAGGGTCGCCCATTGAGAGGTTGATTACATCGATGCCTGCTGCTTTGCGGTCGGCTATCTTCTTTTTTGCATCGGCGAAGTGGTAGGGTGGTAGGTTATTTATTAAGTTGGATAGTTGCATGAAATACTCCTTCAGGTGATTATATTTTACTCCATCGTTTCTGCCTCGTACCAGTTCTTTCCCACCTTCTTTTCAACCTTAATAGGCACATCCAGCTTGGCTACGCCCTCCATTAAGCTTTTGACCAAATTTTTTGTGCGATCGAGTTCTTCGACAGGAACCTCGAAGACGAGTTCGTCGTGTACCTGGAGAATCATACGCGTTTTCAGGCGTTTTTCTTCGATGGCATGTTGTATTCGAATCATGGCAATCTTAATCAGGTCTGCGTTGCCCCCCTGAATAGGCATATTAATCGCTTCTCGTTCAAGTGCTTGCCTTTCATTGTGAGACAAGCCACGCATATCAGGAAAAAAGCGTTTTCTGCCAAAGAGTGTGTTTACATATCCCTGTTTGCGTGCTTGATTAAGTGTGCTGTCTACGTACTCTTTGATGTGTGGGAATGTTTCATGATAGCGTTTAATGAACTCTGCTGCCTGCAAGTTAGTCATACCAGTGATTTGGGCAAGACCGAACGCTGATTGTCCGTAAAGCACTGCATAAACCACCGTTTTAGCCAGTCGTCGTTGGACTTTGGTTACTTCAGAAGCAGGAATGCCGAAGAGAGACGCTGCTGTAATCGTATGAATATCTTCATTCTTGCTAAATGCTTCCACTAAACGTGGTTCATGCGTGATATGCGCCAGGATACGCAGCTCGAACTGAGAATAGTCAGCCGTGAGAAGCACATAGCTGGGGTCAGCAATGAACGCGTGCCTGATTTGCCGTCCTACCTCTGTACGAACAGGAATATTCTGGAGATTGGGATTACTCGATGAGAGTCGACCACTGGATGCCGTTGTCTGACTAAATGACGTGTGCACGCGTCCTGTAACCGGGTCCATTTGTGCAAGCAAACCGTCAACATAGGTAGATTTCAGCTTGGTAAGCTGACGGTATTCCAGCAGATAATCGACTATGGGATGTTGACCGCGCAGACTCTCGATCACATCAGCACTCACCGAGAAGCCTGTCTTAGTTTTCTTGCCAGATGGAAGTTTTAATTCTCCAAAGAGTATATCGCCTAATTGCTTTGTAGAATTGATATTAAAACGGTGACCAACCGAGTCATAAATCTCTTTTTCAAGCGCACTAATCTGCTCGGCCAGTTGCTCATTTAAATTACGCAGAAATTCGCCGTCCAGCGCTACCCCGTATATTTCCATCTGCATCAAAACCGGTAGGAGTGGTAACTCGATATTATTGAGAAGATCTATCAAACTATGGCGGCGCAGTTCTTCCATAATTGGCTCAACCAGACGCAAGGTCATATCGGCATCTGCTCCAGCATAATCCGCAACCTGACGTATGGGCACCTGGGCCATACTGATCACCTTGCTGCCCGTGCCTATGAGTTGAGAAATGGGGGTCATCACATGTCCAAGGCGCTGGAATACCTGGTCTTTCAGACCAAGCCCACGCCTGCCCGGATCCGTCAGGTAAGCGCCCAGCATCGTATCAAATGCCAGCCCGCGAACCGTAATGCTGGGGCTGGAGAGAAGCAAGAGCAACATGTCATACTTCGCATTGTGCATGTACTTGCGAATCGAATCATCTTCAAGCAAGGGACGCAACTTCTCTAACACGAATGCAAACGGCAATTGCGCGCCTGCTTCATGCCCATCGAGGGTCTGAACATGTCCAATGGGTATATAGTAAGCCTCACCTGGCGCCATTGAAAGAGAAATACCAATCAGTTGCGCATGCCAGGGATCTTCAGAGGTGGACTCGGTGTCAAGCGCGAAGCTACCCTTATCACGCAGACTTTTCACAAGTACCTGCAATGCCTCCTCAGTGTCGACGATGAAGGTATTGGTTTTGAAGGCTTCCTTCTCGTCAAGAAAGAGTGGTTCGGCCTGGGGTATGGTAGGCAAGCGTAATTTATGCACGACTTCGGTGGCAGGCTCTAGATCCCCAAAAAGACCGGGTTGCATTAGTTCTTCTACTGTATCAGTCTGGTACTGCACACTTCCATATTGCCCAGTTTGCTCGCTACTATGTAAGTTTTTTGCCGTGATCCGAGCCATTGTCAGGTCAGCCATGGCAGGTGGTGCTGGAGGTGAGATAATGGAAACAACACCGACCGGCGGAGCAAGCAACAAGTTTTCATCCTGCTGTTCAATTAGCTCAGGTTTCTTCTTCTCCACTGTAGGAGTTGAAGATGTGTCGTTTGTCCCCCCTGGAATCTTATCAACCAGAGTACGAAATTCTAGTTCGCGAAAGAGGGCGATTACCTTATCGCGGTTGAATTGGCCAGCGCGACAGGCTTCCAGGTCAAGTTTGACCGGTGCGTCCAATACAATGGTTGCAAGATACTTACTCTGGCGAGCTTGATCGCCCATTTCGCGCAGCAAGCGTTGCTCTTTCGGTGTTAACTCGTCAATGTGGGCAAGAACGCCTTCTAGATTACCATAGTCAGTGAGTAGCTTGCTGGCTGTTTTCTCGCCAATACCAGGAACACCAGGAATATTGTCGGATTTATCGCCAACCAGGCCTTTGAAGTCGGGCAGCTTGCCGGGAGGCAGGCCGTAGCGGTTAATGACCGCCGCCTCATCATACTCCGTTGCTTCGCTGATACCGCGTTTTGCCACCAGGGCATGTACATGCTCATTGACGAGTTGCAGCGTATCCATATCACCTGTGAAGATGATTGTATCAACACCCTTTTGGGTAGCTTGAACGGAGAGTGTTCCCAGTACATCATCAGCCTCGAAGCCATCTTTTTCGTAGATGGGAATGCCAAAAGCCTCGACTATCTGGCGGATGCGACCAAATTGGGGTCGCATGATTTCGGGGAGGGTTGGTCGGTGCGCTTTATATTCGACATAATTATCGTGGCGGAAGGTCGGAGTGGGTCGGTCAAAGGTGACAGCGATATAATCGGGTTTAATTTCTGTCAGCGCTTTGATGAGGATGGAGGTGAAGCCGAAAGTAGCGTTGACTACTTCTCCCTTGCTTGTGGCCAGTTCTTCTGGTACCGCGTGGAAGGCACGGTGTATAATTGCGTGTCCATCTATCAGTACGAGTGTTTTACGTTTGGTTTGTTGTTCTGACATTTCCTACCCGATCCATTCT
>JBKPBA010000175.1:0-6785 GCA_046726675.1 Chloroflexota bacterium | reverse complement strand
TACTATACACGAAGCCCTTTCCGTCGTATAGTAGGGGCATCCCTTGCGGGTGCCCTTAAAGTCAAAGGATATATTCATGCCAAATCCACACCGACAAGAGAAACTTGGCGAATTGATTGCAGTCGAACTCAGCGATTTATTACGTACGCGCGTGAAAGACCCACGAGTTGGATTCGCAAGCATTACACATGTCGAGGTTAGCGGTGACCTTCGTCACGCAAAAGTTTTTGTAAGCGTCATGGGAACTGAGAAAGAGCAGACAGCCACAATTCAAGCGCTGAAACACGCCACAGGTTTTCTGCGCAGTGAACTTGCCAGTCGCATTACCCTACGCTACATGCCTGAGTTAGTTTTTAAGCTGGATATGTCGATTGAACAGGGTACACGTATTCTTGAACTTATTCGCGAGATCGAAAATGAAAAAACAATCAGCGGTGGTGCTAATGAGTGAGGACATATGTACACTGAATTCACAGATCGACCCCACTCTTGTCGAGCAGGCAATGGCACTGATCAAACCGGCACAGCGCATTGCTTTACTCGCACACGAATCTCCCGATGGTGACTGCATCGGCTCGGCCCTTGGCCTGACTCATATATTGCGCCAACTTGGGAAGGAATGTGTTCCCGCCTGCGCAGATGCTGCTCCAAAAAATCTCTCGTTTCTCCCTGGAATTGAGACGCTGCAACAAACTCTGAGTGACGAGTTTTTTGACCTGGTTATTGCCCTGGATGCAGGCGAATTGAGACGTTTCGGTCGTCTGTACGAAGATCACAGGCCTTTTCTGGACAGTGCAAAAATCCTCAATATCGATCACCATATCAGCAGCGAAGGTTGCGGACAGGTGAATATTATTGATGCGAACGCGGCAGCTACCGCTGAACTCATAGTCCTGTTTCAGCAACAGGCAGGTTTACCGCTGAATAGGGATGCTGCATTGTGCTTGCTTACAGGTGTAATTACCGATACAAGTTCCTTTCAATTCACCAATACGACTCCTCGCACTTTCGAGGTAGCTGCACTGTTGCTACACGCTGGAGCTATACCAGAAGAAGTAGTTCAACCTATATACCGTTCGCGCCCGCTGGCACAGGTGCGATTTCAAGCAATGATTCTCGCAAATGCCCAGACCTCCTGTGGCGGGCAGTTGATCTGGTCGCAGGCTACTGGCGCAACGCTTACAGCAGCAGGTGCGACTCCAGAGATGGATGACAACACTTCTGGTCTCCTGCGCGATATCGAAGGCGTACAGGTAGCAGCCTTTTTCAAAAGCTACGATGACGCAAACATAACACGGCTCAGCTTGCGCTGTGCTGCCCCTTATAATGCTGCTGAAATCTGCCAGCGTATGAGCAATGGCCTAGGCGGAGGCCATGCTCGCGCCGCTGGGGCAACCTTTCATTTACCAATTGAGGAAACTACCGCTCTGGTAGTAGCTGAATTGGAAAGAGTGATGAATTGCTAATAAACGGCATATTCAACATCAACAAAGCCACGGGCATGACTTCGCATGATGTCGTGGCAAAAATTCGCAAACACTTGAAACAGAAGCGCGTAGGGCATGCAGGTACACTTGACCCTATGGCTAGTGGCGTCCTACCCATCTGCGTTGGCCAGGCAACACGCATGGCGGAATATCTAAGTGAAAGCGGCAAGGCATACCAGGCAGAGATCATCTTTGGAACTGCCACAGATACCTACGATGCCGAAGGTACTATCACTGCTACGGCGAGTACTGCGGATCTTACCCTGGCTTTCATTGAAGAGACTCTCGAACACTTTCGAGGTCCTCAGATGCAGTACCCACCACGCTACTCTGCTATCAAAATCCAGGGACTACCTGCCTATAAAAGAGCAAGAACGGGAGAAGAAATCGTTCTAGAGCCTCGACCTATCGTCATCTATGAGCTTGAAATACTTGATTGGATCCCATCTCGCCTGACACTTGCCATAGAGTGCAGTAAGGGGACCTATATTCGTTCTCTAGCTCATGATCTCGGTATACGGCTTGGTTGCTATGCATACCTGGGAGCACTCGTCAGGACACGCAGTGGTCCATTCACACTCTCAGAAAGCATCACGCTTGAACAACTCGCTGATGCGGTCGAAACGAATTCTGTACAACAATATCTCTATCCAGTAGACAAGGCGCTTGAACAGTATCCCGCCATTACACTCGATGCCGAAACCGTCGAGCGAGTAAAGCACGGCAATACTTTCAATAAACCGGTAGCGAATAACACTGGTCTTGCGCGTGTCTATGATACTGACGGGGATTTTATAGCTATAGCCGAATGGAACGAAGAGCAAAAGGCCTGGCAACCCAAGAAAGTTTTCGCTTCGGACTAACCCTGTTGCCTGTAATTGGCGGCTGTGGTACTATTAGCCAAAGAAAAGCAAGAGTAGCAAATCAAGCTCAATATGGATTACACAACAACTTTAACGGCAAACGACTCAATAGCAATCACCATTGGCAATTTCGATGGGATACATAAAGGACACCTGCGCCTGATGCAAGAATTGCGTACCATGGCGCAAAAAGTAAATGCTAAGCCAGTCTTAGTCACGTTCGATCCACATACCTTGTTGGTTGTGCGTCCGGATATCAATCTACAATGTCTGACAACGCTGGACGAGAAGCTGGCGCTCACAGCTTTATATGGTCATATTCCCGACCATATTGTTATCAGATTTACATCTCAGGTTGCAAAAATGAGCGCCAACGACTTCCTGGAGTGTTTACGAAAACGTTTTCTTCTACGAGGGATGGTAGTAGGCGCTGATTTCAGCCTTGGCCATAATAGGATGGGAAATATTGCTTTCCTTCAAGATTATGGGCAGGAACATGCTATAGAGGTGCTACCTATCCAACTGGAGGCGGCAGAGCAGACGCGAATCAGTAGCACACGTATTCGCACACTAGTTAGCGAAGGTTTTATCGAAGAAGCAAACACATTGCTAGGACATCCGGCGATTGCCAGTGGCATAGTTGTAAAGGGCGATCAACGCGGGAGGCTTTTAGGATTCCCTACTGCCAACCTTCTGCCTGAGGCGCACAAGCTGTTACCCGCTGATGGTGTATATGCCGCACGGGTACATCTTGGTAAGATGTTAAAACGTGACGAGAGGCATAATAATCCCGTTTTTAACAGTGTAGTGAATATCGGGGTGCGCCCCACGTTTGGGGAGCACAAAAGAATCGTAGAAGCGCATTTACTCGATGTTGATCTCGATCTCTACGATCAGCGGATTACCATAGACTTCATCACACGCCTGCGTGATGAGCAACGCTTTGCAGGCATAGATGCTTTGAAGACTCAGATTACTTCTGATGTGCAGCAAGCGCGTCAGATTTTACAAAAGGAAGCGTGAGCAACGTGAAGGCTCGCCAGAATCCACTTTCAAAAGTTGAATCATTAATGCAGCGCATAGTTGAAAGCCCCTTTGCGTTCCTTTTTCCATCAAAGCTACAGCCAGCCGAGGTCGCTCGTAAAATGGAACGGGCTATGGAGGATAGTGTGCTTTTACAGGGTGAAGGCCGGCGATTGGCTCCCGATGTTTATGACATCTTTCTCAGCTATAAAGATCACCAGCAATTGCTTCCAGTAGAAGCTACTTTGAAAAAAGACTGGCAGGATCACCTGATTCAGGTGGCGCGCCATCGCCACTACACGTTGAGAGTTATGCCCATAATACGCTTGCATGCCAGCAGCGAGTTGCGTTCCGGCGCGGTTCGCATTGAAGCCTATATGCAAGATCGTCAGCATGCTAATGCAGGTGACGGGACAAGTGCGGAAGCAGGTCCAATGGCAACACAGGCATTGAGCGCCGAGCAGTTAGCATTATTACGTGCACAACTGCCCCCGGGGCAACAATTGCCAGGTATGCCTGACGTATCAATTCCACCTGGCAGTTCACCAAACAATTCCAGTTCATCATCAATACTTCCTGGAGGCTATTCACAAGGAGTGTCCCTCCCACCTATGCCCCAGGCATGGCTGACTATTCGTCTACCACAGATGCAACAAAAGGTTTATCGCATAGAAAAACCCGTTGTCAATATTGGGCGGCAACTCACCAATGATATCATTGTTGAAGATAAGCGAGTTTCACGTTACCATGCTCAGATAAAATACCAATCCAATGGACAGTTTACCATTTTTGATCTTGGTAGCACTAATGGAATTACCATCAACGGCACACCACATTTACGCCAGCATACCTTACGCAGCGGTGACCGCTTCACTATTGGCAGTTATGACTTTTACTTCGAGAGAAGGTAAGGGCTGCGAATTATGACATTGGATGTCTTTTTACTTATCTTGCGATTGTTATTCATCGTCTTACTTTACCTCTTTTTAATGCAGGTGGTTATCGCTATTACACGCGATTTGCGTAAGACAGCAGCAGTAAGCGAAAATCTTGAAAATAAAGCGCCACCTGTGGTTGGACACCTGATTGTGGTTGACAGTGGACCAAGTAACATTCTGCCTGGGACTCGCTTCGACCTGAGTCCGCAAACCACGATCGGTCGAGGCCCGACAAATAATATCCAACTTGTGGATACCTTTATCTCGAGTGAACATACAAGGCTCTGGTTTCGCAATGGTTTTTGGTACGTACAGGATGCAGGCAGTACGAATGGAACATATGTGAATAATCAACCTGCACGCGAGGCTCTGGCAGCCAGGTTTGGCGATATCATTCAAGTTGGTTTTATTCGCTTCAAGTTAGCTCAATAGAGAGATTTTTTATGCAAGCAAAAATGAACTCTGGAATATTGCGGCGTTATCGCTGGAAGGAATTGGGGCTACTTATCATTCCTTTTCTGATCCTCGTGCTTGAAATGGTCCAGTTACCGATCGCACAATATTTTCAATCACAAATCACAACGAATAGCCAGCAATCCATTCCATTTAGTACAGCAATCCTGCCATCATTTCATGACCTCATACCGGTATTTGGTCTGATTGCTGCTCTCATCTTAGTGAATCTGCTACTCAGCATCTTTTTCCCCAAAGCTGACCAGTTGCTTTTACCACTTGCAGGTCTTATGAGTGGTATCGGTGTATTGATGGCATTGCGGCTTGGGTCAGATGTAGGAGATCCATTATTAGGTACACGCCAGTTGGTGTGGGTGATACTGGGCTTAATAATATGTATGGCAACAGTATTTGGTTTGCGCAACATGAACTGGCTAAAACGTTACAAATATACCTGGGCCTTGCTCGGCATCCTACTGGTAGCATTAACAATAGTGAATGCATTGCGCGTGAAGAACCTGAACAGCCCGACACATGACCAGTTAAACTTTGGGCCACTAAACCTGCAACCCTCGGAGCTGTTGAAGATTTTCATTGTGGTATTCTTTGCCGCGTACCTGAGTGAGAACAGGGATATATTGACCGAAGGCAATCTACGTATCGGTCCTTTACGCCTGCCACCATTACGGACTCTAGGACCGATTCTGCTGATGCTAGCGATCTCACTCTTGCTGTTCTTAGTAATACGCGAACTGGGCCTGGCGCTACTGATTTATGGTATTTTCCTGAGTATGATATACCTTGGCAGCGGGAAACTTTCCTTTGTAATCGGCGGTCTATTGTTATTTGCAGCGTTGGGCTTTATTGGTTTCAAGCTGTTCGGTTATGTTCAAGCACGTTTCGCGGTACTTACAGTTGATGTTGTGAACTGGCAAAACTGGTCACAGGCAACGCAAAACTTCGCCAAAGGGGCAGCATTTCAGGTCGTACAGGGTTTGATCGCCCTTGCGAGTGGCGGAGTACTTGGAGCAGGATTTGGTCTTGGGCATGCAGGTGCATTTGTGCCGGTAGCCCAGTCCGATATGGTCTTCTCGGCGTTAGGCGAGGAATTCGGGTTGGCGGGGTTATTTGCGATCATAGGAATCTATCTGCTGATTATCTATCGTGGCTTCCGCATTGCGATTGAGGCAAGTGATGAATTTAATCAGTTACTGGCTGCGGGTCTGACATCGATTTTTGCAATTCAAACGTTCATTATCGTCGCCGGAAATATGAAGTTTCTCCCATTAACCGGCATTCCTCTGCCATTCCTGAGCTACGGAGGCAGTTCGATCATAGCCAACTTCATCATCATCGGTATCCTGCTGCGCATCTCGTATAACACAGCTATGGAGCGTGAGGGGCTTGCATGAAACACTGTATCAACGTATGTCTGCTTGTCTCTTAGCATCCCACATGTTATACTTCTCCTTGCGATAAAAGCCAGACATTTTTGTGAGCATTCACCGTAGACCAGGATCGTATAATATGGGTCAGTACCAGCAATGGTTACATTATCATGAAATTGACAAGCGTCTCAGCGCTCAAGTAGAGGCACTTGAGGCAGAGTTAGCACAACTCCAGGAATGTTTAGACCAATTGGATCAACAACAAGAGGTAGTACCCCTCACTGATAATCCGATTATTGAGGCGCTTGTTGCTCATTTGCCTGCTAATCTTGTCTCCCCAAAAAGTAATGCAAGATATGTACATGTTGACAATCAAGCGCCACCACTTTTCAACCGCCCTGAGCTAGAATTATTGCCTGAAGAAATGATTGCTTTCTTCGATGAGCACGAGCAGACTGATCCTCAACTTGAACTACCATGGTGGTTGCGCAATATTGCTGTTTCTTCTAAAGATGAGCAGGCAGGCCAACCAACTGACCACAATAGTATACGTACAAACCGCCTAGTACAACGTTGGATAGAGCGTTGGGGACGACAAACCTCGCCAATGCTGAAATCAACAGAGAACAAAGA
>JBKPBA010000174.1:0-5648 GCA_046726675.1 Chloroflexota bacterium | reverse complement strand
GTGCTGCTGAGTGCATGCGGCAGTACTGGTCCTACCACCAGTACCACGACCGTCAATGGAACCACGACCACCATGACGCAACTCAAGATCATGGTAGGTGGGCTGAGCAAGCAGATTTATTTGCCGAATAAGCTCACCCAGCAACTTGGATACTTTAAACAGCAGGGACTCGATGTGACGCTGATCGACGAGGCATCGGGGCAATCATCGGAGAATGAAGTGCTGGCAGGCCAGGTGGATGCGGGCTCAGGATCGTACAACCACACCATCGAACTGCAAGCATCTGGCAAGCAGATGCAATCTGTGGTGCTCTTGAACGTGGCACCAGGAGAAGCCGAAATCGTTTCCGCTAAAGCAGCCAGCCAGATTCACTCTGTCAGTGACCTCAAAGGCAAGAATCTGGGTGTGACTGAACTAGGCTCGGGCACCCAAACGCTGACCACCGCCCTGCTGCACAAAGTTGGGATATCAAAAGACCAGGTGCATTTCGTGCCTGTGGGCGCTGGCGATACCTTTATCGCAGCGTTACAACAGGGGAAAATCGATGCAGGTATGACGACCGAACCGACCATCTCGCGTATCTTGTCGAGCGGTGCCGGCAAAGTCCTGGTCGATTTGCGCACGCCACAGTCAACCCAGGCAGCGCTCGGTGGCCCGTACCCGTTCATCTGCCTGTTTATGAACAACAGCTACGTCAATAACCACAAAGATGTCGTGCAGAAGGTGGTGAACGCCTACGTCAAGACGTTGAAGTGGATGCAGACGCATACGGCGACGCAGATCGCGGATATGATGCCCGCCGACTACTATGCGGGCAACAAAGCCCTCTACGTGACGGCGTTGCAAAACCAGATGGCCATCTTCAGTCCGGATGGGGTCATGCCTACTGATGCGCCTCAGTCGGTGCTCAACATCGAAAATGCGAGCAATCTGATCCCACAGGGCAAGCAGATCGATCTCAGCTTGACCTACACCAACGAGTTTGCGAGTAAGGCGAGCTAATCTGTCAGCCTTGATGGTTCGGGTGCAGTCTTGCAACTAGCACCCGAACCATCATTGCGCGCAAGCAAGGATAGCTCTGTCAGAGAGACAGCAAGCAAAACCCGTTGAAAGGAACATCGCGATGAATGAGTTTCCCGATTGGCTTGCCTCTGCAGTCGCATCCGATGCAAGCGAGGGGAAGGGCGTCCTACCGCCATGGATCGGCTCTCTCAAACCAGAGGCGCAAGCTATAGGGCCTGCTTTCGTAGTTCTTGTGAGCCAGGACGACAACCTGTCGGTACGCGAAGCGATACGAGCATCGCATCGAGCAGGATCGATTCTGGTCGTCGCGGGTGGCAGTACCTCACGTACTGCGACCATCGGTGGGTTGATGGCCCTGGAGATGCAGCTTGCTGGAATCGTTGCGCTCGTCACAGATGGTCTGGTGAGGGATGCAGGAGAAATTCGGCAGTTAAAGCAGTTCAGTGTTTGGTGCCGAGGTGTTACCCCGGCCGCATCAAATAAACAGGGTCCCGTCGTGATCGGAGGCTCAATCTCTATTGGCGGTGTTGTCGTCCGAGATGGTGACCTGGTCATTGCTGATGAGGATGGGGTTGTAATCTGGCCGAAGGAGCACATCGATGCCTTGTTGGGAAAAGCCGACGTCAAGCGGCAACAGGACAATGCGCGGCTTGCACGACTGCAACAGGAAACACGCCAGAAGCGCCAGATATAGGTTATCTCAAGTCGCAGTAGCACAAAGTAGTATAATGCATATAATAGTATAATGCATTCTTATGAATCCTTGATACGTTATCCATCATTGGATGAGTCTATTGTCCAAAACCGATAGAACTTATCCAGGAGTACTGTTTATGGTGCAGTTCATGCGTCGATCGCTCCTGTTCCAATTGCTGAGCATCTATCTGCTCTTTGTCGTGATCGTGCTCCTTGCAGGGCTGGGAGTGAACACAGTGATCGAGCGGAAGCTGAGCAATGATGTTCAGGCGTCAGACCAGGCTCTGGCTCAGGAGATCGCACTCGAAACGAGCCTGCATCTCCAGGAAGCACAAAAATCACTCGTTTCGCTCGGCAAGATTGCATTACAAGCGGGTACACCTGAGGCGATGAAGAGCATCTTCCATACCTTCCATGATTCTCGCAACGACGTCGATCAAGTCTCCTGGCTTGATCCAGTGGGGACGATTCAAGTTTCCTGGCCACCGGGTAAGGTCAATATAGGAGCAGAATTTTCACCCCCCAGTGTCGTCCAGCGAGCACTCAACTCGAATAGCACCAGCCCAGTTTTCGAGGTGGGGATTGCAGAAGAAACGACCTTCGCCCCGGACGTTATCATCGCGGAACCAGTGCATGCTCCCGGCGATAAGTTGGTTGGCCTTATCGTTGCCAGCCTCTCGCTTGCTGAACTCGGCGAACCCCTACGTAATGTTGTCCACGCCCAACAGCAGCAGGGCCGGCGGCTCCTGATCAGCATCCTTGACTCGCGAGGCGAGCTGATAGCGACACCGGATGCCAATCGGATATTGTTGACGGTAGCGGATCAATTACCGGGCGCCAACCAGGCGTTGCAAGGCCACATAGCCTCAAACCTGGGACCAGGACCTGATGGTCAGGGTTGGCTGTTTAGTGCCGTTCCTGTTCCAGACGCTGGATGGGCCGTTGTCGTGCAGAGGCCTGCCAGTGAGGCGCTGGCCGTTGTCGCGCAGTTCCATCTCTGGTTGCTGATCGCAGCGCTGCTTTTCGCCATCGGCGGACTGCTGTTCTGGTTCATGCTGCTGGTCCGGGTCATCCGGCCCCTCCATACGCTCGCTGTCCAGCACCAGGCGCTACCAACTTCTGAGCAATCCATTCCAGTACAAGCAACCGTGCTCGCCAAGCGTGACGACGAGGTTGGTCACCTGGCGCAGTCGCTCGTCCGCCTGGAGCGCGATGGGCTGAAAAAACTCGGTGAGTTGCGCACGCTGCTGGAAACGTCAAATGCTGTGGTCAGTTCGCTTGAGCCACATGCGGTGGTTGGAAAGATCACTCACGAAGTGCGGCGGCTTGTGGATGTGCAGGCAGCGGCAGTGCTCCTGCCGGATGAGAAAGGTGTATTGCACGTACTGGAAAGCTCTGGCCACAGTGAACACTTTGATCACTCGCTCTCCCTGTCCCCAGAGCAAGTGCATTCGGCTCCGGTGCTTGCACTACGTGAGGGCAAGCCGGTACAGAAACTGGTCGGTTCACAAACCTCATCGCTCTCCTACGAGGAAGGCTTCCGCTCGGTGTTGGCGATTCCAATTATTAGTCGCCATGCGGGGGTCGTCGTTCTGCTGGTGCATCGTACTGAGGCTCGTCCTTTCGACCAGAATGAGATCGACTTGCTTCTGATGTTCGCCAACTATGCCACGCTTGCCTGGGAACATGCGGTGCTCTATGAGCGCAGTGATGAACGACTTCGCGAGGTGGCACAGGAGAACGAGCGGCTGTACCAACAGGCCTCTCAGGAGAAGCAGACGCTGGCTGCGATCATGGGCAGTATGAGCGATGGGCTTGTGCTCACAGGCATCGAGGGAACGGTGCTGTATGCCAACGTGGGCGCAAGTACGATGGTAGGATTACCAATCACGGTGTTGGAAGGAAACTCCATTAGTGCCCTCTATGATGCGCTGTGTACTGCGGCGGTGGATCCTACGAAGTGTGAGCATGCTCTGTTGCAGGCTCAGTCGGCCAAAGCTCCGGAGGTGGTTGTGGAGATTAGGCGAGTTGGTCAGCAGCGTGCCATTCATTTGCGGTTATTTGATGTGCATGACGAGTCCGGGCGGGCGATTGGGCGAGGTCTGCTCCTGCGGGATGTGACGCGCGAGCGCGAACTCGACGAGTTCAAGACGACGCTCCTGGCGGCGGTTGGCCACGAAGTGCGTACGCCACTGGCAGCGATCAAGGGTCATGCCTCCACGCTGCTCCAGGAAGACGTGTCCTGGTCGCTTGCGGATCAGCGCCATTTTCTACAGACGATCAGCAGCGAGGCTGATAGGCTTGCCCAACTAGTCAGTAACCTGCTCGACCTCTCGCGCCAGGAAGCTGGTCTTCTCCTGCTCAAGCGTGCTCCCAACAGTGTACAGAACCTCGTGGCGAAGATCATCGAGCAACTGCGTTCCCCTGACGCCATGATTTCTACGCAAATCCCCGATGACTTGCCTTTGGTCACCGTCGACAGCGGGCGCATCGAGGTTGTGCTCCACAACCTGGTTGCCAATGCGCTCTTATATAGTGAGGGCGAAGTGCGCATCACCGCCGAGAGGCGGGCTGAAGTAGTTATCGTAGCGGTTTCAGACAATGGACCTGGCATTGATCCCGACGAACTGCCACACGTGTTCGAGCGGTTCTATCGGGCGCGATACGGCCATCAGCAGCATTCTGGTGGCACGGGTCTGGGATTGGCCATCTGTAAGGCTTTCATCGAGGCACACGGCGGTACTGTCTGGGCAGAGAGCAGCACGCAGGGCACCACGATCTCCTTCTCGCTGCCGTCTGTCTCACTACCTACTGAGTCAGAGGAAGTGGAGTTCTCGATGCAGGAGAGGAGGCATATATGACAACGAGAGCGAAGCGTATTCTGCTGGCCGAAGATGAAGTGGCTCTACGCGATTTCGTGAGCAGGAACCTGCGCGCACGCGGCTTCGAGGTGCTAGAAGCAAGCAATGGGCTGGAAGCCATGGCCCTGTGGGAGAGAGAAAATCCACACTTGTTGATTCTGGACATCATGATGCCGCGTATGGATGGCCTCGAGGTGTGCCGGCGCGTGCGTGAGCATTCGGCAGTACCCATTATTGTGTTGACCGCGTTAGATGCAGAAAGCGACAAGGTCACGGCACTTGATCTTGGTGCAGACGATTACCTGACCAAGCCATTTGGGGTGGAAGAGCTCCTGGCCCGTGTCCGCGCCGTACTGCGCCGCACGCAAGGGGAGACGGTGTCTCCAATAGGTGGCACCAAACGCTTCGGCGACCTTGAGATCGACCTTGCTGGTCATATCGTGCGGCTGCAGGGGAAGGAGGTGCGTCTCTCTCCAACCGAGTTCTCCCTTCTTGGGCAACTGGTCATTCACGCAGGCAAGGTTCTCTCTCATCGCATGTTGCTACAGCGTATCTGGGGTCCTGAATATGGCGGTGAGGCTGAGTATTTGCGTGTCTATATCAATCGGTTGCGCCAGAAGCTGGAGCACGACCCCGCACATCCACGCTACTTGCTGACGGAGCCAGGTGTTGGGTATCGCTTTGTTGAGCCGGAAAGTGAGAGTGCAGGTAGACACCCCCCTTTCGGCATCTGGTAGCAGCGTCTCAGGCACACCCACTAATCATGTTGAGCCCTTATGACTTCTTCTCATGAGTGCCGGAATCGATTCTTAACTACCGCTGTAACTCCCAAAGTCTCCTCTTAACTCCTTACTCCCTTGAAATGCGACCCTGCAACGAGGTTGGCACGTCCAGCTTGCGCTCAGCGGGAGTCAATTTCAAGCTAGGGGGTCAGCTGTCAATCAGGTAGCCTTTTGACTGGGCTCATTAAGAAACCCAGTTGACGATGGGGAAGCTCCCATTGCGCATTTTCCAGGGGGAGTGAGCTAACGGCAGGGGTGAGGAAGTGGTAGACTGGGGAATGAGAGA
>JBKPBA010000173.1:0-6534 GCA_046726675.1 Chloroflexota bacterium | reverse complement strand
ATCTAATGGTACAAGAATTCGTTTATACATGATCATTCTCCTATTATTTGGCATACTCTACCAGGGCGATCAGGCCACCCATTTGATCACCTGTTTGACCAGGATTCATCAAGTGAGAAAGGATATGGCAATATCCTTGTGGTTCTGAGAGACAAATCCATTTTATGTAGGAGACTACTTAATCATCTCTACCTTTAAAAGATAACCCCGTGATATCACGGGGAAATCACAGAATAAGGAACCAATCTCACGAGACACTCACGAAGAAACATTTCTACGAAAAATTCGTGAATTTATGAGTGGACATCTGACGTGTTTACAGGGAGTGCAGCCAGGGAATAGCCTACTCCAACCTTAGTGAGGATATAGCGAGGTTGCGTAGCGTCAACTTCCAATTTGCGGCGCAGACGATTAATGTTGACTTGAAGCATGTGACTTTCACCTAGATATTCCGACCCCCACACATGCTCTAACAACAGATCCTGTGTGACAACGCGACCGACATTCTGCGCCAGGTATGCAATGATACGATACTCGGTTGGGGTGAGAGCTATTTCGCGCCCGTTCAACATTACCTGATGCTGGGAGTAGTCAATTTCCAGGTTGCCTGTCGCAGTTGTTGCGCGCAGGCCCTGAGATTGCTCCCTGCTGGTAAACTGTGAACGCCGTAGGACTGCACGCACACGGGCCAGGAGTTCATCGACACTGAACGGCTTTGTGAGATAATCGTCCGCACCCAGGTCGAGGCCACGAACTTTGTCTTGATCCTGTCCACGTGCAGTAATAATAATGATTGGCACAGCAGAGAACTCTCGCACACGATAGCAGACAGTAAAACCATCCATCCTGGGCATCATCACATCGAGCAGCACGAGATCAAGGGCATTGTTCTCAATAAGCTCAAGAGCTTGCTGGCCATCACTTGCGGCCAGAACATCATAACCTTCCAATTGTAGATTGCGTGTTATCAGTCGCAGGAGCTGAGGATCATCATCAGCAGCCAATAGGGTTGTTTTCTTTGCCGGCATAATTGCTCACCTAACCTTACATACGAATTCTTCAATAAGCATTCTATACTATATACCAGGAATCTCGTCAATCGGTAAGCGTACATGGAAAACACTCCCCTTACCGTTCGGCCTGTTCTCGGCCCAGATAATACCACCGTGCATCTCAACGATATGCTTACAAATGGTCAGACCGAGTCCGAGACCACTTACTTCCCTCGTGAGACGTGTGTCTACACGATGAAAACGATCAAAGATATGTTCAAGATGTTCGACAGGTATACCTATACCATTATCGCACACGAGCATTTCCAACATCTGCTGAGAAATGTGCATTGACTGCTGATTGGCTGCTGCGCTTTCCGCTAGAGCTGTCTGAATCTGCGTCATAGGATGAAGTATCATCTTGATCACCCCACCTCCAGGTGAGAACTTGACAGCGTTCTCAAGCAAGTCGTCCATGACTTCCCTCAAGCGACGCTGGTCAGCCAATATAAGTGGTACGCTAGCAGCAGGGGTACCATCTGCATGTTCCAGTGATAGCTTGAACAGAAAACGACCTGGCTGGTGTTCTGAAACGCGCTCTTCAATAGCAGCTATTGCCTCCTTAGCAAGGTATACCATGTCCACGGGAGAGCGAGCAATCGTTACTCCACTGGTCTCTAACTGTGACACTTCAAGCAGTCGTTGAATAATGATTTCAAGTCGATCACTCGCTTCATTAATAGCTAAGAGAAACTGGTGACGTTCGTCGCGAGAAATGCGACGTTCATGTCGGAGAAGGGTAGCTGCATATCCCTTAATAGATGCGAGTGGACTGCGTAATTCATGACTTACTGTTCCCAACAACTCTGCTTTGAGTAGCTCCATCCCGCGTAGAGAATCTCGAATTCTGGTAGCCTCTAGTTCATGAATTCTCTCGACCTCTAAGATTCCGACAATGACTGCACCCATAGCATCAATTACATAAGGTAGTAGATGATGCCCTCTTTCAACCGCGGACGCACATGCGCTATCGTTTTCGGCAGTCCAACCGAGCACCAACAAAGCATGCAAGGGCTGCCTGACCAATAGTGGCGAATTATCATCAGAAGGAAGATTCTCGATCTCCTGCGGAGAGAGAATGTCGTGGGGAAATTGCCCTCTCTCTACCATAAACTCACCTATCGAGAGCCTATAGGTGAGCCAACACGCCAATGCTGGATCTGGTTTCACACTGGCATTACCGATAGGGAAAGCCGAGAGAAGTGCATGAGCCTCTTCCTCATTTACACCATGCAAAGCTAAAGAACGAAAGATTTTATGATGCAATGTGGGCAACTCAGATTTGAATCTTTCATCCACTCCTAAAAGTACAGCGCCACGCTGAGCTGAACAGAGCACAAGTAACCGTGAGAGCATTTTGTCAGCAACGGCATCAACACTCTCAATTGTAGTTGAGACTGTCTGTTGCGCTAACTGCGCGAGATCTATCAAGGCTGCTACTACTTCAGGCGCGAATGACTCCTGTAGCGGTATATTCTGTTCCACCATATCTTGCCTACAATTTCAAAAATGCATACTGCATTCCTTTGTTTGTCATGCAGTTACTTGTGTTTTATTATAGAATAGAAGTATTCACATTCGTATCACAGAAATTTGAGTAGAATCACAATCTGGTCACAGTTGCGAAAAGAGACCAAAATGCCATCCGTATCAAGCACAAATAAATTTACGCGGCAACTAACCACCTTGTGGAACTCACAGCGAGTTATTGAGTTACGTGCAACTTTGGCCAAATGGCAAAGATTACCATACTCAGGCATAGTGATTCTGGTTATTGGCATCGTGCTTGCGACATTGCTCATTATGGCCTTAGACCGCACCAGTTTACTCCTACCTAATCCAGGGCTGGTCTATATACCACTTGTCGCTTTTCTTGCTTACTACTGGAATTGGCGTTATGCAGCGATCGCAACGTTACTCCAACTCTCTTGCGTCTACTTCTTTTTTATACCTCCGATAAACGATTTAAAACCTTTAAATATAGAGAGCGTAACACAGCTTGTAACCCTGGCTGCTGCTACAGGATTCGTACTGGCAATTGTGCAACTTGCGCGTATGCGCCGACTTATGGCAGAGCACGCGGCCGAGCGTTTAACGGCTTTGAATCGCATTGGGACAGCTCTGACGAGCGAATTAGATGAGGAACGGTTGCTGCACCTGATAGCCGAAACTGCGCGAGATCTTACCGGAGCAGGATTTGCAGCGTTCACTTTACGGCCAATCAATGAGATGGGTCAGCCGCTCGTACCTTCTGAGGGAAATCTATTTTATCTTGCAGCCGTGGTGGGTGTCACCAAAGAGCAAGAGGCGCAGCTCCAGCGTATGAGGCTTGGCGGAGAGGGATTGTTGGCACCAATCTTTCGACACGGTGTACCTGTACGTGTTGCAGATGCGCTGGAATACTTGCCCCATCCTGAGAATATCCAGGCCGCGAAATTGCGAGCCAGATCCATCGAATCAAGAGAGTCTGCGAGGCAAGCGGCATTCGAGTATGCCCATGGACACCTGGCAAAGGAAGGGCTACGCTCATTAGGAGTACCTCGCGGGCATCCGATCGTGCGCAGTTTCCTTGGAGCGCCCTTGCTCGACCGCAACGGAAACGTGCGGGGTGGGTTGCTCCTGGGCCATTCAGAGCCAGATCGCTTCACACAAGACGACGAGGTGTTGCTAGTTGGCATTGCAGCGCAGGCAGCAGTTGCACTGGAGAATGCGCGACTATACAGCGCAGCCCAGGCACAGGCTCAGGAATTGGATGCCATTTTTGAAAGCATAATCGATGGTGTCGCCCTTGTAGATGTTGAGGGAAAGGTTCTGCGCGAGAATAAGACCGCTCACCAATTGCTCAAAGCGTTGGGGAAAAATACTGAGGTTTCAGAGGAATTGCTACGTACAGCGGCTGCACATGCGCTGAATGGCGATATAGATACGAGTATATCTCTAACCGTAGTTGATGGTTCAAAAGAGGAACGGGAGTATCTTGTCAGCGCCTCACCGCTTCGACAGCCAACGATGGGTTCTGGGCCACTACCAGCACAGGAAGGACCCAATACATTGAGATCTGGCGGGCAAGGCAATAAACAGACGGCCAACTCACAGGTAGCAACCACTGGAGCTGTGGTGGTCTGGCATGATGTAACTGAGGCCCACAAACTACTCATAGAACGCCAGGCACATGCCGAAACTGAAGCGCGACGGGCACTATTGCAAACGGTAATTGATGAATTGCCCAGCGGCGTCTATCTTATTAGTGGGCGTGATGCCAGGTTAGTGCTTGCCAATCGGGCAGTAACAGAAGTATGGGGAGCTTCCTGGACATATGGTCAACCAATGAGCGATTTTCTCAAAACGAACGGCATACGTGTCTTTCATGTTGATGGACGTCCACTGGCACTGGAGGACTTCGCAACACTACGGGCTGTGCAGACTGGCGAATCAGTGCACCATCACCAGGAGATTATTGTGCATCGCGATGGCACAACGTTACCGATATTGGTAAATGCAGTAGCCATAGATCCGCAAGTGTTGGGTTTGTCTTCACAAGAAGCTGCAAATAGGAGATCAGAAAAGCCCGAGCCGGCAGCTATCGTTGTACAACAAGATGTAACGGCGCTGAAAGAAACGGAACGTCTGAAGGACGAATTCATTGGTATCGCAGCGCACGAACTTCGTTCCCCATTAGCCGTGGTTAAAGGTTTTGCGCAGACGTTGATAGTGCAGACGACACATGGCAAAGGACCTGAACTCGCTGATTGGCAAATGGAGGCTATTCAAGATATAGACCAGGCGACAAGTCGCCTGGTTGAACTTACTGAAGATCTACTCGATGTAACACGCTTACAAGCGGGACGCCTTCAATTGCAATTCGAACCTACAGACCTGGTTGCACTTGTTCAACGCACTGTAAGGCGATTCAGTGTGACAACTGAGCGGCATCAAATCGCTTTAGAAACTGCTGAAGAGAACATTGTTGTCACGGTCGACCCTCGTCGCATCGAACAGGTAGTGAGCAACCTCATTAGTAATGCGATCAAATATAGCCCCGATGGAGGCAATATAGAGATCGCTGTGCGTGAAGATAAGAGTGCCAACACGGCATTGCTTCGTGTGCGAGATTATGGGATAGGTATTCCTGCTTACCAACAGGGCCGCATATTCAGCCGTTTTATGCGAGCTGACAATGCTCATGCTCACAATATCGGCGGTACAGGCCTTGGACTTTACCTTTGCCGGGAACTGGTCGAGCATCATGATGGTCGTATCTGGTTTGAATCGGTAGAGGGACAGGGTTCTACCTTCTATGTATCCCTACCATTAATGCCCATGGAATAGGTTTTCTTCAGGGAAATTTCAAGAACAACTTCCAATCGCATCAACAAAACATCTAATGTATCTTCCACATTTTACTTGCCACGCGTAACGTTGTGACTTTGCTGTGATATCTATACCTTGCTATGTGAGATAAATGTGATTTTCTCTGACTACGCTTTCATCAAGCATGATTGTTGTTATGTAATATCCGAGGAGAATGAAATGGGTCACAAAGAAGAGCGCGAAATTCTGCGCAAAGTAGGCTTCACCGAAGCAGAAATGAATCGTCTGAGTAAATTACGCAGAAATCTTGCTGAAGAGGGCAAGTACCAGGAACTTATAGATTATCGTCGCCTTCAATTTGTGCGCTGGCTGGTTACTACAGGCAAGTTAACAGAACAGGTTTTTATGTAGTACCAAATCATCCTCTTTCTTCATTAAAAACTGGCCTTATATCGCGCAAAAATATTTCTGCTGTCTTTGGGCCGATACCCTTAAATTCCTGTAAACGAGAGGATAACTCATCTATTGATTGAACCTGTTTTAACAGATTAGTGATCGTTCCATATTTTTCTTTCAGTGCTTTACAAACATCAAGAAGTTTAGTAGCAGTTGAATAATCAAATCGGACATAATGCCCTTTATCCAAAACCTCAACCAATTTATCCCATCCAGCTTGTATGATTGCATCAGGGTTGGTTAATCCACCGTTCACAAACTCAAAATATGTTCTCTTTGCTACTTCCTGCTGGATGGGTTTGCCAAATAACAGGCACGCAAGAAGCCATTTGAAATATTCTGCTTCTTGTTTTGAGGAAAGATCAATGCCTAGCTCTTTTGCGTATATCTTCTTCTGTTCCATCGCTACTCCTTATTTAATAGCTGTTTTAGGCCCTTTGTAATGTTTTACAGTAAATTACTGTAAAATGTCTAATGGTTGCGTGTCTGCAAATACGTCTTTAACAAAATGTAAGGTTGCTTGTGCCTTTCTTTCTCAAATGCTGGATTTTCCCAGTCTATTGTTGGACTTTTTCTCAAAAACACTGCATGGTTGTTTATAAATAATTGACATAGCTGCATGCAGTGGGATATAATTAATGTTTTGAGATGATGACAAACCATGACGAGAGAAAGGAGGTAAACACAGCAAGGAATGAATATCTTGTCAGAAGGC
>JBKPBA010000172.1:0-6330 GCA_046726675.1 Chloroflexota bacterium | reverse complement strand
GCGAGTTAATTACTGTTAACGTAATGAGTTTGCCGAAACTACTAGCGCATATCTTTCACCTGCGGATACAACTGATATACGGCGATTACATGACCTGCTGGATCCTTAGCCCGGAACCATCGCCCGGCTCCCATATCTGTCACTTCTGATAGCACCTCTACGCCTTTCGCTTTCCACTCCCGCAAGGCAGCGTCGACGTCCTCAACCTCAAGATTGATCTCGAATCCGCCTTGCTGTGCGGATACTCCAGGTGGAAGTGCATTCAGATCTTGTATAGCAATTGGCGTTCCCTCCGTAGGTTGTAGAAAGACAAAGGTCGGGCTTGACAATGCTGGTATGAAGTTCATACCGAGAAATTCCGTGTAAAAAGCCTTGGCTTTCTCTACATCCTGAACATACAAACTGAGCATTCCAAACGTGTGATTCATGAGGATTCCTCCTTGGATAATTTTCATATACAGCGAACGTCGATGAAGCATGCCAGGGAAATGTGCAATGGTCTTTTTGTTATGAAACATATGTTCTTTTAACATGAAAAGTATACGTAAGTTTTAGCTTACCTGTCAATAGGAAGATTGGTCTATCGATGGTGAATAACAAATGAATCCAGACAACCGTAGGGGCCGATTTATCGCGCCCATCGCCGATTGATCGGCCCTCGGTGGGTTTCCAGGTATCCCGATTGAAACGTTAAATTGCATTAATACCAGGGTATGGATGTTCTAGCCATGCCCTTTGGCAAGCAAAAAACAACATCCGCGCAACAAATCTCTTCCATAAGAAATGTCGCTCATTTTGAGCGGTATGTGAGCGACATTTTTGATAATAGATAGAAAATCATTGATTTATAGTGATAAAGAGAGCCGGAGTAGTAAGGATACAGGCTCTACGCTGGCATCCCAGCTTCGATCCAGCGCCGGAATTGGGTGATCTGTTCCTCCGGCCACTCGCCGTCGCATGGCATCGAGCCGTCCGTCAATCGCTCAAGGATGTCCTCGGCATACATGCAAACGTCCTGGTAGTCCCAGAGATCGAAGGCAAACACCATAGAATCCCTGTCACTTTCACGGAACAAGGGCCGGATGTCTCGTGCATAACTCAGCGTGTTATTACCAGTTGCCATTGTACGCTCCTTTTAGCGACGACCTAGTGCACTTTTCATCGTTTTTGGCCTCTACTTAATACGGCTGAAAGGTGACTGGTAGTGATCTAATCACAAAGACAATCCCTGAATGAACCATTATCGGGACCCCTTCCACTCGTTGCAGGTCTTTGAGTTGTTGCAACATCATTGGCAAGGCAATTTTGGCTTCCAGACGAGCCAGTGGAGCGCCCACACAGAAGTGGATACCATGCCCAAAGGCCAGGTGGCGATTAGGCTCGCGTTCGATATCAAACCGCTCGGGATCGGGGAATCGGGCCGGATCGCGGTTGGCTGAGGCTGTCCATGCCAGCACAACCTGATTTGCCGGAATGTGTTGTCCCGCCAGTTCGACATCTGCCCTGGTTTGGCGGAAGAGAAACCAGACTGGTGGGAGGTAGCGGAGCACCTCTTCGATCGCTGTAGGCATGAGTGCTGGCTCGCGGATCAATCGTTCCATCGATGCGGGATGATCAGTCAAGCACACAATGGCATTGGCGATCAAGTTTTTGGTAGTCTCCTGCCCGGCAGCCAGGAGCAATGTGCAAAAACTGAGCAACTCAGGCTCACTCAACCGTTCGCCGTCAACTTCAGCTACGCTCAGTGAGCTGATCAAATCTTCACGGGGTGCACGACGTCGCTCCTCTAGCAATTCTGAGAAGTAGTTAAACATCTCCTCACGCATGGAGCGTCCAGCTTCTTGACGACTGATGGCGGTATCTGAACTATCAACACGTGCCCATCGTTGGAAGATGTTCCAATCTTCAGAAGGCACGCCGAGCAACTCAGCAATAACTTTGGCGGGTAATGGAAAGGCGATATCTGAGACAACATCCATCTTACCCTGGAGCCGTACCTGGTCCAGCAGTTCTTGCGTGATCTGGGTGATACGATCGGAAAGGCGAGCAACCGCTCGCGGGGTAAACGCCTGATTGACCAGGTTACGCAATTTACGGTGGTCGGGTGGATCTTTTGCGATCAGCGTATTTTGTAAAAAGCCACCGGTAAAGTCATAAGCTTGCGAAGAGAAGCGAGAGTAATCGGTCAGAACCGCTAGCACGTCTTCGTAACGAAAGACTTGCCATGAGCGTGTCCTCTCGTCTCTGAAGACCGGATGGTGCGCACGCATCTCTTCAAACCAGGAGTAAGTTTTCGGAATCTCTTCGAGCGCGTAGGTGCCAAATAGTGCGAAACCCTGTGTACGAGCTCTGGGTTGCTGTTGCATTCAACATGCCTTTCTTTTCACTTTTTGAGAAAGCTTCTTGCACAATGTAGGACGCGATTTCTCGCGTCCTACACAGGTGATGACGAGGGCTTACGCCTGTCCAATATCCGTAGAACTGCTTGCGCTCTCACCTCCGCTGGTAGCCTGTCCCTGAGCTGATCCGTAGATCATATCAGAGAGTTCCTTACGGGAGCGATCAAGGAATGCGCGCAGTTGTGACAGACGCTCCTTGTTCTCGACCGCGCCTCTGCTGGCGATAGCGAAGAGCCGGGCTACCTCTGCAGCCTCCGCGCGCAACGCTAGAAGCTCATCGGGTGCGCCCCAGTGCATACCTGGGCCAAAGCCATGCCAAGGGCCGCGTGGACCTTGCCATTCGCGATGGCCCCAGCCATGCCAGGGACCACCAAACCAGGGTCCGTGGCCAAATGGGCCGCGTGGGCCACCAAACCCACGTCCGAAACCAAATGGGCCGCGTGGACCTTGTCCCTCACGCGACATCCAGGGAGGAGTCCAGCCTTCCCAATTTACTTCCTCAGGGGAATCGCCAGCTTGTCTGTTAAACTCACCAAACATTGTTCTTTATCTCCTTTCAACTGAGAGAACCTTTACGACATATCGCCTTTACCAGATAAAACAGTGCGATATATCTTTCTATTTCCATTTACGATATATCGGATTGAAAGTTGCAGTCAGGTTCATCCGTGATATTGTTGCGAGCGATTAAGAGCACTGAGTACAGCCTTCACTGCGGCAAGCTCGATATTTGTATCCGTTGCAGCGCCAAAGAATGTTGTGCCAGAGGATACCTGGATCTGAATATAGGCTATGGCCTGTGCTTCGGCTCCTTCTCCAAGTGCATACTCTGTATAGGTGAGTACTTTAAAATCGGCTATATCATTCTGGTTGAGCGCCTGTACAAAAGCATCAATGGGACCGTTGCCACTGCCAAGCAATTCGCGCGTGACACCATCAACGGAGATGCGGGCTGTACATGTAACGATTTTAGATCCACCTTGCTGCGATATTTCCTCTACATGGAACGATTCTAGCGCAAACGGCTCGTTATGATGTAGATATTCCTGCTCGAATGCCTGGAAAATCTGCGTTCCTGAAAGTTCCTCACCGCATTCATCAGCAAGATTTTTGATGATCTTGCCCAACTCAACATGCATCGCCTTGGGCAATTGGTAGCCAAACTCGGTCTCCATTACATAAGCCACGCCGCCCTTGCCTGATTGCGAGTTAATGCGAATAATCGCCTCATACGAACGCCCAACATCCTTTGGATCAATGGGCAGATAGGGGACCTGCCATAGCGCGCCGGGTGCTGCGTCCTGTGCCGTCATGCCCTTATTGATCGCATCCTGGTGTGAACCAGAGAACGCAGTAAAGACCAACTCACCTGCGTATGGATGACGTAACGGCACCTCAAGTCGTGTGCAGCTCTCAGCTACGGCCCGGATCGCACTGATGTCGCTAAAATCCAGGCCTGGATCAATACCCTGCGTATACATATTGAGTGCTACAGTAACTATATCCACGTTACCAGTACGCTCACCATTACCGAAGAGCGTCCCTTCAACACGATCCGCACCAGCCATCAATCCCAACTCAGTGCAGGCGACCCCTGTTCCGCGATCGTTGTGTGTATGCAGGCTGATAATAGCTGCCTCACGATTGCGCATGTGTCTGCAGAACCATTCGATCTGGTCTGCATGAATATTTGGTGTCGCGACTTCAACGGTGACCGGAAGATTCAGGATGATTTTGTTCTCAGAAGTTGGCTGCCACACGTCAACGACAGCTTCGCAGATCTCAAGGGCGAAATCTACTTCGGTTGACGAAAAGCTTTCGGGTGAGTACTGCATAATGACTTGTGTTCCAGGGAGCGTGGGTACTAACTCTTTAACAAACTTCGCGCCGCGTGTGGCGATATTTATAATGTCTGGCTTCTCTAATCCGAACACGACCCGACGCTGGAGTGGCGAAGTCGAATTATAGAGATGGACAATCGCCTTCTTTGCTCCATGTAGCGACTCAAAGGTGCGCATAATTAACTCGTCGCGAGCTTGCACGAGTACCTGGACAGTGACATCATCGGGTATGTGATGCTCCTCGATCAATAAGCGTACAAAATCAAATTCGATCTGAGAGGATGATGGAAAGCCAACCTCTATCTCTTTGAAGCCAATATCGACCAGGAGTTGGAACATTTTCAATTTTTCTTTGAGTCCCATTGGGATAGGAAGCGCCTGGTTACCGTCACGCAGATCAACGCTGCACCAGATGGGTGCGGTTGTAATTGTGCGAGATGGCCATTGGCGATCCGGTAGATCGATGGGCGGGAAAGGTTGATATTTCTTAATATTTCCTTTCTGCATCCCACCCTGTCTTCGTGTGTTAGAAATCAATTCTTTCAGCATGTAACACTCCTTTTCATAATGTTTGGTGAGGTATAGCACCAATTGATTGAGTTGCATATGCTATACAGCAAGCGCCATGATACCAGCGAATATGCAACAAAAAAGAGGACCTCCAGCTAGATGGGAGGTCCTCTTCGGGTACCTACTGTGGATTGGATAGCATCGTTGCTTCCCGTTATATCTCCCTAAGCCGTGCTTATGGCTAGCCTCATTGTAAGCCCTACCAGACTCCGTAGCCCATTGAGTCTGGCAAGGCTGGTAAGGGTGAGGCAAGTAAGGAGAAAGGCGAAAAGCAACAGGACACATAAAGAAACCGCCGCATGAGCGCCGGTTTCAACATTCGTGAAGCTTAAAACGTTTACTACGTTGGATACACTTTTGCATACACTGTATGCAAAGATATAGATTCCAATAACAGTTACAGAGAAAGGCACAAGTTCAACACAATTTTGACCAGCGCGGTTGAAGGCTTGCATGATATCTGGTGTTGCTCGCATTCTTCTGCTCTTCTCTGCTCTGATGAACGCCTACTAAAAGTGGCACTCTCACTGTTTCACTGCAATCATGATAAGGTTATGCCAGTCTTTTGCCGACCCTCGTCATGATTGTTCATTCTTACTGCTCTGAGGATACACCGGAGAGTAAATGTTTGTCAACCTCCTGAAGCTGACATTATCTAATAACTGATTACTCGCCACCCTCATACTTGAACGAGAGCTCCATCTTTACACGAAAGGTATGAGGCTTGCCAGGTTCGATATGAATGTCTTGTTCGACAAGGCGGGCGACTCGAATGTCCCGCAAGGTCTGTGATGCTCGATCGATAGCGGCTGCGGCCGCCTTCTCCCACGACTCTTCGCTGGTCCCTACCAGGGAGATCACCTTGTAAACTCTTTCTGCCATTTTGTTCTCCTTTTAATATGAATCTCTGTGAGATTCGAAATAAATTGGACGTTTTTCCTTTTCACAAAGCTCTGCATGAGATGTTTTCGATGCGCTGGTACATGTAAATGATACTACAAATTGTGGGGAAGACTCAAACGCAGTATTTCTTCGAAAGGCACTAAGCTGATACAGCTAGCTGTGTCAGCTGGTATGTTTTTTGTCGTTGCGTTGAAAAATGCGAAGTTGGAACTTCTAGTGCCATTTGAAAGGCGAGTAGCAAATCTTCGACAGTTTGATAACGACAGCAGGGATCCGTCTCCAATGCGCGGAGTATTACTCGCTCTATCGGGCGCGGAAGAGAGGGATTGAAAAAGGAAGGAGCCAGTGGCTGTGTTTCCCTTTGATGCTGGCAGATCTTCTGATCGCTTGCTCCATCGAATGGCAGGTAGCCAGTAAGCATCTGGTAGAGAAGGACACCCACTGAATACACCTCACTGCGCACATCCAAGTGTCCCTCGAAAATTTCAGGAGCAACAAAATGAGGAGTTCCCAACATATGCCCGTCATATCCTGGCTTTTCACCGAGCCAGGACACAATGCCAAAGTCGGTGAGATAGAGGTTGTTGTCCTGGTCAAACAAAATATTAGCGGGTTTG
>JBKPBA010000171.1:0-5343 GCA_046726675.1 Chloroflexota bacterium | reverse complement strand
CCATTGTACATACCTCCTTACGAAAATACCGGCGTAAGACATTTTATTACGCCATTAATACATACGATACAAGGTTACACTCACACTCGCCGCCTGCTTATTTTAAAAAACTTAGTAGAATCACAGCGAGGATTGCTATCCGCTTGTGTGTAATAAAAACCAGATACGGAAGCCCTACTTTCAGAAATGTTGAAGCAATTTATTGCCGAAATGGCGCTTTCCCACGACAGACAGCTCGTTTGCCCCACAAAGCATATTAAGAAGACACCCAGGTTTCCACGATCAATTATGAAAGGAATAGTTTAATTTTAGAAGGGCGAAAAGGTTGTGATCTGGTTAAGGTTTGGTTATGATTGTTGATTATGTATGTAATTTAAACAAACAGGATAGCTGTATCGGGGTAATCAGTCCCAGGAACCTGATGCAGTCAGCCAATCGAGGATAATCTCCGGCATATGCGATACAGCGCCTTGCCGTTGCGAACATTGAGGAAGAGTATGTAGGATGGTTGCGCCATATTCCTTCGAGCTGACCCGGCGATCAAACAACACAACTGCATTGCGCCCGGTACTGCTCCAGGCAAGCCGATTCAGTGCTCTTCGGACCCGGAGAGCTGCCATGGGTACTGTTACTTGATGCAATTGATCAGAAAGCTGTTCTGCACGTGCAGCAATTGGAGGATCATTCAGCACCGGCATGGGCAGGCGCGCAAGCAATATACACGCGGGAGCTCGGCTAATTTCATCTGCGCCATCCCAGAAACTGCCAGTACCCAGCAGTACTACTCGCTCTTGATTCCGAAACATTTGCCAGAGCTGTCGCGGAGAGCCATCAACACCATGCCCCAGTACCAGTATTCCACGTGCTTCTAGCAATGGTTTAACTGCGCCATAGGAGCTTCTTAAGGCAGCATACGAAGTGAAAAGTACGACAAGTTGACCATCTAACATGGTGGCAAGCTGCACGATGGCATCATCCAGGTGGCGTTGATATTGTGGCATATTGGGTTCTGGAATATCGTTGGGCAAGTAGAGCAAAGACTGCTCATGATGCTCAGTGACAATGGAAAGAGCAGGACAAAAATCGGCTTCGAGACCTAGACGTCCACGGTAAAAGGCAAAATTGTGGTCCACGGAAAGCGCCACACCTGCAAAAATTGCGCTCATATTGGGTGCAAGTATGTACTCTTTCAAAAGGCTTGCAGTGTGTACAAATTGAGCATATAAAACAGGTGAACTGAACGAAGGCGTTTGAGAGGTCGATGCTGGTGCATCAGGCTGTCGTTGTTGCACGGAAGGTGGGGGAGTTGGTGGCACTCGCAGCCAATACACCATTGTGTTATCCATATTAGAAGCATTGACACCATTGCTATCAAACATGAAAGCCCGCTGACCAAGCTGTTTTTGCTCAAGGAGCCGTTGTGCCAGTGCAGCAAGTTCCCAGGCTAAAGATTGATCTTCTCCGCTTCCAAGATCCAGTTTATGGCGGTTACGTTGTGTAGTGAGCATAATTGTTTCCGCAAGCTTAATCTGTTCAATTACTCCTTGCAAGCGTTGATCGACTTGCTTCCAGGCCTGTTCTACCTCCGCCCACGTTGCCACATTCCGTAGTTGCGCAGTTAACCGTAGCGGTTGATCGACACGTTCATTATTGCGACCTCCATAGCTACGACCAGCGGTTTCAGCTTTTCCTTTATCGCGTGCGCCACTGTTCACTCCTTCCTGGAGAAGATTACTTAATGAGATAAAAAAGTTGTCCACAGCCGCACGAGCGTGGCGTAATGTCTGAAACCAGGAAAGTATACGTGGATCAAGCTCAGATTTTCCAACAGTTTGAGTGACCGAAAGACCTCCTGGTCCATTTTCTCGTAAAGAGGGTGCCGCAAGCGCAAGCAAACCTTGATAACGACCATCCGGTAATTCAACGCCAATGGTATTCAACAAGTGAATGAGACGAGTATGATCAAGTTCGGTACCGCTCCAACGAGCGATCTCTTCCTCCAGGAGATCAGTGTCAAGTATCAGCCGGTGATCAACATCTTTCAGCAATGAATGAGAAGAGGCGAGATCATCATAGAGTCCAGCATGCGTCGTCACAACAATTCTAGCGGCTTTGACACGCTCTTCTGCTCGGCTCACAAAACAATATTCTTTACGCCGGTAGAGACACCTTTGATATGGAGTCTCAAATTTACCATCGGCCAGAGGTACACGCTCTACACCAGACGAGATACGCTCCCATGCGGGTATCTCCTGGGGCAATAGAGTCAATTCGCTACGTTCACCTGTCATGGTTTGCTGCGCCCACAGCGCCAATTTGGCTAATCCGCGGGCCTGTTCAGCAGAGAGTTCACCGCTGGTGCGGCGTAACGCTGATCCAAACCAACGATGGACACAAAGATAGCCATCGCGTTCAGCCAGGTAAGCCACGGGCAGTTGATCTTTGAGGTATGTTTGCAAACGGGGCAGCACCTGCTCAACCAGGCGACGCGCGCCCTGCTGATTAGCGCAGGCAATGACAAGACGCCTGGGAGATACCTTTTGGTCGCAAAGCACAACCGGAGCTTCGCAAAGCCACTCGAGCGCAGGCAATAATACTGGTGTATAATCATCGGCTCCAATAGTCACTTCGACAAGCAGAGATTTATGATCTTCTAGGGCCTGGCGCACTGCTTTATATGCTGTTTGATAGCCGAAATGCACATGCGGATGCTGAAGTTGGTTGTCCTGCTCCCTTAACTCGGATGACGCTGGTTTCTGTACAGCGGCAGAGGCTGAAGATTCCTGCGATATTTCACTACTAAGCAGCACAGTCCCTGAAGAGGGAATAACCTCTTCGGGCACTATTTCGACCAGCGTATCTAGATTATCGGAGATCGGAACATTCACTGAAGCAACAAGAATTGAGGATGGTGTTTGTTCAGCGTGGATATCAAGAGCAGCCGTTTTCAGTAACTCTTGATTTTCTATTTCTTGCTTAGACTCGTTTTGATTGGCAACAGCGAAGGAAAGAACACGAGGATCCATGCCCAACTGTGCTGCGAAACTATCACCCAGACTTCCGCGTAAGGGAACGTGTCGCAAGCCATCCAAAGTCATCCGATCCTGCAATTCCTGGCGAAAAAAAGAAAGAAGAGGCCAGGAACGTGGGGCATCCAGATTGGCCAGGTCTTTAAGCAATGAAAGATCAATTGCTTGAAGTCGTTGATGGAGCGCTAAAAACACCTGCATTGCCAGTATTGTATCAACCATGGCCCGGTGCCGACCTGGGGTTACTTGCACACCTAATGCTTCTGCAACCTGTCCCAGGTTATAACTTGGCAAAGAGGGTAGCAATACGGTCGCCAACTCAAAGGTATCGATAAGGGGATTGTTACGAACAAGTCCGCGCCGACGTAAAAAACCGACATCAAACGGGATACTATGGCCAACGATCGGATAATCGCCCAGAAACTGTTGTAATTGCCTGGAAATGGACTCAAAGCCGGGAGCATCCGCTACATGTTGGGGTGTGATACCTGTCAATCGCTGCACTCGAAAAGGGATTGAACGCCCCGGGGAAATAAGCGTCTCCATCTTATCCAAGATCGTAGCGCCTTGAAATTTGATCGCTGCAATCTCAAGAATGGCATCTTGTTCTACATACAGACCCGTAGTCTCCAGGTCAAGTGCCACACGAATGGGGGGCTTTATTACCATAAGCGTTCCTTAGCGTCTCTCCTGGTGGTCACATTGCCACATTAGACATAGGGCCAATCTTCTAGAAGCTTCCGGGCTGATTGCGCAGCACGAGCACGATGGCTGATGCGATTTTTGTATTCAGGCGCCAGTTCAGCAAATGTCTTTCCAAGTTCCGGTACGTAGAAAATGGGATCATAGCCAAAGCCATTTGTCCCGCGAGGACGATCGGCAATTATTCCCTCGACGACCCCCTCCACCGTACGAATATTTCCTGATGGCTCGGCGAGGGCAATGACACAACGAAAACGCGCGCTACGCTGATCCACCGGGAATCCTTTCAACTGTTCCAAAATTACACGGAAACGCTCTTCATAAGATGTCTCGCCACCAAGATAACGAGCAGATTGGACACCTGGAGCACCTCCAAGCGCATCAATCTCCAAACCAGAATCATCTGCAAGTGTTAAAATATTTGACGCCTGGGCATACGTACGGGCCTTTATTTCCGCATTTTCAGCAAAGGTAGTTCCTGTTTCCTCCACATCCATAGCTAACTGAAGATCCCTTAGAGACAACAACCTCAACGGCATCTCAGAAAATATAGCTCGAAATTCCTCTAGCTTATGAAGATTGCTTGTTGCCAGTAATAAAGTACGCATAAATACTCTCTTCGCCCATGGGTCGATTGGCCCATATAGTATCATATCCCAGTTTTGTTGTCGAGTTTGGAGTTAAAAGACATAATGAACCCAATAGTACTATTCAGCAAGTATAAGATAGCATGCCTGGCTCGGATATGCTATATAAAACGTATTAATACATAGAGACATATATCAATACACATTGTGAAAAAATGTAGTGCCAAACCGTATATATAAGCAAGCACCACAAATGCCGCTCGCTTTTCCCAAAAAGGATTTTGTATGGGTACTCAGCCTCTTTTAGACGAGAGCATACCAGACGCACCAGATATAGCTTGCACTTCACTCCAAATGGGAGAGTTGCAAGGAATATTTTGCCAGAAATCATCAAACCCTGGTCTGGAGGAGTCTGGCCTTTTTAAGCAACCTCAAAGCATACCAAACACTCTGGATCATATGGAATATATGCCTGTACATGAAATACCTTTATTTAATGAGTTAAGAGAAGAGTTTTCAGAGATCTTTTCCGGTTTTATTCCAGCGTTGAAAGCAAAAGATGTCCAACTCTACAGACACTCATTGCGAGTGCATTCCCTCGCGCTTTCATTTACCACTACTATCCTGCGTCTTCCAGAAGCTGAGTCACTGAAGATTGGACTGGCGGCAATTTTCCATGACATTGGTAAAATAAACATAAACGATACGATATTGCAAAAAGCATCTGGTCTGTCACGACAGGAATTCGAGATTATTAAAAGTCATCCAGCTTATGGCGCTGAGATGCTAAGTCAGTTTAAACTAATAAAGAACGTGATACCCCCAGTATACCATCACCATGAACGATTAGACGGCGGGGGTTACCCTGATGGATTAGGAGGAGATACTATTCCATTAGGAGCACGGATCATCGCGGTTGTAGATGCGTTTGAAGTCATGACTTCTCATCGTATCTACCAGAAAAGTCGTACTCCGATGCAGGCGTATGAAGAACTCTATGAACATGCTGGAACACAGTTTGACGC
>JBKPBA010000170.1:0-3803 GCA_046726675.1 Chloroflexota bacterium | reverse complement strand
GATCAATCCTCCCCTGGAACTGGAGAGAGATTATAAGGGGGTCCATCTCAAGGCCACCATCCAACAGGACGGCCGAGTCGTGTTTGACAGCGAAGGCTATGACTCGCTGTCCACAGCTGCTGGTATAGCTCGGAAGTCTGTCATCGGCGCCCCTCCGGGCCGCCCGTACCCGCAGACGAACGGGTGGACCTTCTGGAAATATGCTGATCCCGAGACGGGAACACTCGAGGAGATCGACCTCCTACGACAGCGGTACCTTGCAAGGAGTAGTTGAACGTGGTCAGGCGCAGGACGATTGGCACGAATCCCCTGGGCCCTGAGATTCCTGATTCGCGGGCTGCCATGGTAGGCACCGGCCGTATCGACGAGCGACCGCATGACTGATCCGATTGCCCAGGAATGGGCCTACCGCTGGAAGACGTGGGAGCAACTTCTTGCTGAGGGGGGGCCGATAGGGGTGTTCCCCGAGGCGCTTCGAGCCCTGGGGATCTATGGCGGAGCTCAGGGGATTTGGGTGGATAAGAAGCGAACAATGCCGTTGACCCCAGATGGCAGCGGGGTGACCGTTGGTGTCCTGCATACTGGGACCGCGTACGCCGATGATCTCTCAGCGGACGGAGTTCTCTACCATTATCCACGTACCCAACGGCCACGGGCCCGTGATCTCGCTGAGATTCAGGCGACAAAAGCCGCCGGCAAACTCGGCCTGCCCGTCTTTGTCATTACCTACTCCAGCGCCCTGTCCATGCGGCGCGATGTCCATCTTGGGTGGGTGGAGGGGTGGGACGATGACCCACAACTCTTTCTCATTGGCTTCGGTGAGGCACAGCCGCCACCATTACGACAGGGCTTTGAGGAGGAGCAGCCGTTTGTCCTTGTCGACAAGCAAGCACCTGCGAGGCGAGAGATGGCGGCCCGTCCGGGCCAGCAGCGCTTCAAATTTTTGGTCTTGCAGCGGTACGGGGTGGGCTGTGCGGTCTGTGACCTTAGGGTCCTGGAAGTTCTCGATGCCGCTCATCTGCGGCCGAAGCAAGCGCAGGGATCGGATGATCCGCGGAATGGCCTGGTCCTCTGTGCGGTGCACCACCGCGCGTTTGATGCGGGCCTCTTTGCGATTGAGCCCCAGACGTTGCGGATTCACTGTCGGCCATCCGGGCCAGATACCTGGGCATTACGACTCCAATACCGAAGCCTCGAACACTTGCCGCGCCGACCGCACCAAGAGGCCCTCGCATGGCATTGGCACCACTGGGCAGCCCAGCGCTAACGTCATGCGAGATGGATGTACCCTTGATGTTCAACTACTAATCCGAGCATTGGAAACTTCAGGCCTCCTCGTCAACAATCCCCCTATTCGAGGCGAATAAGACGGCGATTGAGGCCGAGATCGGGCAGCCGCTGGTGTGGCGTAATCCCCCAGAGACCCACTCGGCGCGTATTTATGTCAGTTGCACGCGTGGCTGCTGAAGCGGCTCGAAGAGCTACGGAATGCATTTGCCAAGCGGGTCAAGACGCTTGCCCTGCCAATGACCGGGTGAGGGCGCACGCGAGGAGGACGCAGGATGCCCACGCGAGACAGCTTCCATTGGCTGATCGATGAACTGCCGGAGTCGGAGCTGGCGGCTGCCGCGCGCTTCCGCGATGACCACCCCACGCGCACCCTGGAGGGGCTGCGCATCCTCCCACGCGGGCAGGCATACCGCTAAGCCAGGGACACAGCGATGCTCACGGACCGTCCCCCACGCGATCCCGCACGCCTCGCGGTGTTCCTCGCCAGCGATCGGTGCGGGACCCTCGAGGTGCCGCCGGATGACCGCCTGCGCTCGCTGGCCCTGGCCCTCGAGGCGGCGCTGCCACGTGGGACAAGCGCGACCGTGCGCGACGCCTGTGCCGCCTTTCTCTCCGCCGCCGCCGACTTCTACGGCGTGCCCCGGCCGGGGGTCCGCGTCCTGGCCGCCCGCCCGCGCCGGGTCTATGAGGGCGGGGGGACTATTGAGCTCTTCGGGGACTACACACCCGCCACGATGCGGATCCGGGTCTGGATGCGGACGGCTGTGCGTCAGCACATCACCGCCTTCGGCACGTTCTTCAGCACGCTGTGCCACGAGTTCTGCCACCACCTGGACGCGCAGCGGTTCGGGTGGCACGCCTCGCCCCACACGCGCGGCTTCTACGCGCGCACCGCCGTGCTCTACCACCACGCGCGCGGCACGCCCATGAAGCGGCTCTGCTGGATGCACATGCCGGGGGGGCGGTGGCGCCTCGACTGGCGGCGGACGCATCGCGGCCGCTGACTGCCGTGGCTCACGGGCGCGACTCACGGGCCGGCTGGTCAAACCTCGCCACGACCTCCGTTACACCCGTGTGCACTTAAGCTGACCTTATCCCGAGAAGGTCAACTTGAGAGAGCGCCTGAAGGCCGCTATGCACTGTGGTGTGTCCGCGGATCTTTTCCACGGATTTGACCGCTTTAATCTGCAAAAATTAGTTCCCTTCCCCGGTACGTGACGCGTAGAATGTCCCACCCATCCACGAACTCAGGAGACGACCATGAAGTATCGCACCACTGTGGTCTTCGTCGCTCTTGCGTTCGCGATCCTATTGGTGCTACTACCCAGGAGCCATGAGGCCGAATTTTCTCAACAGAAGGTCCGTCCGATGGAGTCAATTTTATGGAGACGACAATGGATGAGGTAAGGTTAAGCACTGAAGAGGTCGCAGCCGTCGATAACGCAATTAGGCTATATTTCCAGCCACTGCGCGACCGCCTGAAGACTGTTGGGCAATTCATCTCGGAACGGCGTTATTCACACGAGGTCATTCTACTCCTTTGTACATATCTCGATGCGCTCGCGGCTACTATTTTCGGCAACAACACTCCCTCAGCGGAGGCACGCCTAGGAGCTTTTCTGGCGACCTTTTCCTCTTTCGGCCAGCGCTGGGGGCACATTAGCCTACCAGACTTTTACAACCTCCTCGTCCACGCCGAGTTATGGACGAATTTGTACTTCTCCCAGTTAGCATTAAGGCCACCTCAATCTACATTGGAGCAGAGTTTGAAGACCAGCGGATTCAACTTAAAGGATTGGCGTCAAGAGGAAGACGTTGGGCGATTTCTAAAAGAAATCTCGATAAAACTCGCCTCTCTGGGGAAAGTGACGGCTGCACAGGAGGCTGGGACAGTAATGATCGAAGAAACGACTCTCTTGTTTGCTTTAGGCCCTCGGCTCGCCAAAGCTTTGAAACCACTCATCGAGCGATTTCGTGTCAGCAGTGTTCTCTATCGAAACCTTCGGTGCTCCTCCGTTCACGAACTGCACTTACCAACCTGGCTAACTGAAGAGGATAGCTTTTGGAATGGCCACCAGCCATATTTTATGAAATGGAAAGATGAGCTAGTTTTCGGCAATGATATAGAACTTCTCACGTTGGCATTTCCAGCGAGGTTTCTGTTGAAGACATGCGAGGAGTGCATAGAGAGAGTTCATAAAACATTGCTCACCACGAGAAAAATCCCTGTGGATATCTGGTACGATACTTTCTTGAAACAGGATATTTACGTATATGGCTGGCTAAGCCGACCTTATGCGGATATACCATACCGCTGTCTGGAGAGTCCGCCACAAACGAGGCGCAAAAATGGTTAGTATATACTCACACAAAGCAGGGAGACCAACATGGAAATCCCGGTTGACAACGCTCTAGTGGGGCTGAAGCCGACCGTATCCGGCATCGATGAGGCCGATCAGTGAGGGATGCTCTCGAGGGCCTCTGATCGCGGCGGTCTGCAGCACGATGTGAGG
>JBKPBA010000169.1:0-5565 GCA_046726675.1 Chloroflexota bacterium | reverse complement strand
TCCCAAGGCTCAGATGCCGTTCAGAGCAGAGAAACGCCATCAGTTCTGGAGTGTGGATATTCGCTATCTGGATATGCACCGCCTGGAGAACGTCGAGATGGTCTACTGCATCTCGATTTTGGAGAACTTCAGCAGATCCGTCCTGGCTTCTGCTATCTGTCTTCGGCAAGACACCGAGGCGTTTTTTGCGGTCTTTTACAAGGCCGTTCGCGCCTATGGCGTCCCAGAAGTGCTGGTCTCCGACAATGGCAGCGTATTCACTTCTCATGACACCAGGCGGCTGTGCGAGCAGCTTGGGATCGAGAAGAAGGAGATCAAAAAGGGAAAACCCTATCAGAACTATATAGAAAGTATGTTATACGTTACTTGGAATACCCCTTATGGTAGAATAGTAGTGATAGAAAATTTGTTCTCAGAGCCAAGTATCTGGGGAGTCCGAAGGGGGTTCAGATGCCTTCATCGACCAGTTCAGATGATCTTGAATGGTTCCGCTATCCGTTCGTTGCAGCTCATGATCTTGCAAAGACATGGCTGACCACCGAAACGCTGCTGGGGCTAGCTCCTAACACGCTTGATGCCTATGCCCGTGGCCTTGATGACTTTCTGGGTTTCTGCCAGAGAGCAGATATTTCGCCCATGACGGCCACACGGGCGGACCTCGCTCGCTATGTTGGCGATCTTCGTGGGCGTCCTCGCCCGGCACCTCACCAGAACACTCCCGATCTTGCGAAATCTCCTGGTTTGTCAAATGCGACGCTTCAGCAGCGACTGACAGCCGTTCGCTTGTTTTTTGATTTCCTCATTGAGGAGGGACTGCGAACAGATCATCCTGTTGGTCGTGGGAGGTATACGCCCGGAAAGGCGTTTGGAGCCGATCGTGAACGTGCGCTGGTACCTCGCTTCCAAACCTTGCCATGGATCCCGAGCGACGAGCAATGGAGAGCCTTTTTGGAAGTGGTCAAACAAGCTCCTCTACGGACACGTTGTATGGCTGCTCTTGCCTACGATGCGGGACTGCGGCGCGAAGAACTGTGTTCCCTGCGAAGCGACGACCTCGACCCAGCTCACCGCATGGTGCGCGTCAGGGCTGAGGTTGCCAAAGGAAGTCGGGAGCGCGTCGTCCCCTACTCTGTGACGACTGGCGAGCTCTTGCGGGTGTATCTGGTACATCGGCGAACTATCGCCCGAATGCGAGGCCCATTGTTTCTCTCCGAATCGCCAAGGAATTTTGCGCAGCCCATTACCCTGTGGACCTGGTCGAAAGTGGTGCGACAACTGGCACTCCAGGCAGACCTCCCTCAATTCTCAACGCACACCTTCCGGCATCTGTGTTTAACAGACCTGGCGAGATCAGGCTGGGAGCTGCACCAGATTGCACAATTCGCTGGCCATTGCAATCCCCACACGACGCTCTTGTATATTCATCTTTCAGGCCATGATCTGGCGGAACAACTCACACGGGGAATGAGCCACATTCACGCCTGGCGCGTACAAACACTAGCCCATGCCTTTGGAGATATGGAGTCCATGACGGAAGTTAGACAACAGGAGCAGGAGTGCCATGAGTAGTGTTGCGAACGTGTGCAGTGACTCCCTCCCTTCACTCAGCCGATGGATCTGGCCGCTTGATCTGAGCCGTTACGATCGGACACCACTGCTCACACTTTCGGAGCAGGAAGCGCTCGTCGCCTTTACCTGGCTCAGACATGACCGCGCTGTGATTGTGGCTACTGCTTATCAACAGGGGGAACTTGCTCGCCTCATGCAGCCATTGCGCGATGCCTTAGCCGCAATGGAAGGCGAAGAGCGACTGAAAGTCTACAGCACCCACTTGCTCCTGCGCATGTGTGCTCGTGAAAATCGTCCTTTCTGGGCCTGGGAGCACGCGGCATGGGTACGGGTGCTTGGAACCTCCATGGTAGACTTTTTTACGACACACAAACCAGGGAACCCAACTGATCTGCGCCAATATGTCATTGCCGCTGCCTATCTACTCAACTGCTTCAGCGATTTCCAAGCATTGGGAGGGATTGAGACGGCGAGAATGGCCTACAAAATCTTTGGGCGAGAGCGCGTCGAGGCTACCTTTGCTCCTATCCTCGCCGTGCATGCGCAGTGGGGATACAGCCGCAAAGATGGGGAGGCTGGCTTTCGTAGCGTCATTGCAGAAGCCCTTTTGCTCAACAAAAGTCCCTATGCCAGCGATTTTACCCGTCCGTTTCTAGAACACGTGTACGCCGCCATGGCACCCATTCCACAGCGCCGAGCCATGATTTACCGGCTCAGTCGTATTCTCGTTCATCTTGGACTTCTGGAGAGTCTTTTGCCTCTACTGGGAGGTCTTCCTGCTTCTACCTACAAGACTGAGCGAGAACGAGGCATCGCGCCAGAATGGGTCGCGTGGGTTGAGCGTTGGTTTGAAACCTCAACGCGGCCTCGTAAGGAGCGCCTCAACATGCGCCTGGATCTGCTGCGCACAGGCCGGTGGTTGGCGGTCACTCATCCCGCCATCACTCACCCATCGCAGTTCACACGGGAATTGGCGGCAGAACTGGTGGCTGCAGTGAACCAGATGTGTATCGGCGATTTCAGTTGTGAGAATCTCAATGTCCCGCTCAAAGATCCGGGCAAGCCCTGGAAAGCCTCCCGCAAACACGCTTTTCTGGGTGTACTTCGTCGCTGCTTTGGTGACGCTCAGGAATGGGGATGGATCGAGCGACGCTTCAACCCACAACGGGTCTTTGCGACGCCGCGTAGCCTCAAGCATCAGTTGCAGGTAGTACCGCGCACGATTAGTGATGATATCTGGGCCAAGCTGCTGTGGGCAGGACTCAATCTGCGTGCGGAGGATTGTCCCCTACGAGGGCACCATCGCACGCGGCGTTGGGAGAAATTAGCGGCTCGTCAAACCGCCAATCCTGTGGAGTTTGAGTCGTATTATCCGCTGGAGATGATCCGTGCCATTGCCATCCTCTGGCTTTTCGCGGGACTCAGGAGTGACGAGCTCTCACGACTACGAGTGGGCTGCGCTCGCATGCAAACAGTGGTAACTGGAGATGGAAGCGATTCGCACAAACCTGTCTGTCTGCTCGATATTCCTGTCCACAAGACGGGGCGGGCATTCACCAAGCCCGTCGACCCTCTCGTAGGCGAGGCGATCGCTGCCTGGGAAGCAGTTCGCCCTGCCCAACCTGATCTCGTTGATCCCAAAACCAATGAGCGGGTGCAATTCTTGTTCTGCTGTCGGGCGAAACGCCTCTCCAAAACGTACCTAAACCACACCCTCATTCCGGCCTTGTGTCAGCGCGCAGGTGTTCCTCGTTCTGACACCCGTGGGTCCATTAGCAGTCACCGAGCACGTTCCACCATCGCCAGCCAACTCTTCAACGCGCGTGAGCCGATGACGTTATTTGAATTGCAAGCCTGGTTGGGTCATCAATCGGTAGCCACCACACAGCATTATGTCTCTACCAGCCCGACCAAGCTGGCTCAGGCGTACAAGGATGCTGGCTATTTCTCTCGTAACGTTCGCGCCATCGAGGTGCTCATTGACCGGGATGCTATCACCAGCGGAGCGGCAGCTAATGGCTCCGCCTTTTGCTACTATGAGCTGGGGCATGGGTGGTGCAGCTACGAATTTTTCGACCAATGTCCCCATCGCATGGCGTGTGCTCGCTGTGACTTCTATGTGCCCAAAGCTTCAGACCGTGGGCTTTGGCTTCAAACCCGAGACAGTCTGCTCAAGATGCTCCAGGAAATTCCTTTGAGTGATGAGGAGCGAGCCGCAGTCGATGGAGATGTCCAGGCACTGGATCGACTCTTGGAGCGACTGAAAGAGGTACCGACTCCCAGTGAGTGTCAGAGGCGAGAACTGCCAATGATCCCTGTGAGGAGCATCTTTTCTGGGCAACGATTGGTTGCTCGCTCTGATGGAAAGGAGCAGTATTGAAGAGTGAAAGGGATCTCCACATCATCCCAGCACGCCGGTTGTCTCATCCTTGGCATCATCAATGCATGTAGGGGAGTAGAACTCTGGTAAGGAGAAAAGGAATGTTCATCACACGAAATGGTCAAGCACCTACTATCCATCCGTCGGCGGTCGTTGCCTCCTCTGCCCAGATCATTGGAAATGTCTCCATCGGTGAGTCGTGCTATATTGATTACAATGTGGTAATCGAGAGTAGCGGCACGCCCATCGAGATCGCTGACCATGTGATTGTTCTCGCAAACTCCGTGATCCGCTCTGTTGGCGGGGTACATCGTCCTGCTTTCTCGGTTCGCATCGAAGATCACACTTTGATTAGCCCATTGTGTTCGCTGGTGGGATGCCGGATTGGACGCAATTGCTATCTGGCTACAGGAGTCATGATTTTTCAAGGTGCGGTCATTGACCATGATTCGCGCATCAGTGCAGGAGCCATTATCCATCTCAAGACCATCCTCCCGCCATATACTCGCGTTGGTTTGCGTCATATCGCAGCACCAAGTGCCAATGGTGGATGCCTGATCACCGCTGATATTCAGGCAGTACGCGAACAGATCGCTGCCGCTGACTTTTTCGGAACCGTTTTTGGAGAACAGGAGCAGGAGCAAGATGTTCTTCAGACCAAGGTGATGAGGACATTGTTGCAGGAAGTGTTGGACTGGCATGATGAACCTTCTTGGCCCTGAGCTACGTAAGCTGCCATGGGACGCAAAGTAGCGGGCATCATCCAATTTGAAAAGTTTTCTCTATCTATTCGAGCAATCGGCCCTGGTGAACTGGTAATAAGTGTCGAGGGTCGCGCGAGTTGCAGGCTGAAGGATCGAAAATCGGTGCGAATCCTCGATTGTGGCTTTCCTCTCGTCTTCCCAACCCTCTTTAGATCTGCCCTCCTCTTGGAGTGTCACCTGGAAATTGGTCCAGGCTGAGGAGGGATCTTCTCCATCTTTCTACCCGGCTGGCGATGTCTGGAAGAAAGCAAGATCGGAGAAGTTTTTCCAGATGGAAGCTTGTACGCTTCTCGTGAAGAAACGTTTCCTCATTCCACGACGTTTCTGAGAATTGTGGAGGAAGGACCAATGCAGTACATCAAAGAAAAGGAGAGCCAGAATGGCAACGACAAAGAGTGAGCCAAAGGCTGAGCAAAATCTCGATGGCTATGGTGCGCCGCTTATCCCTTGGACGAAGATACGCGAGCGCCTGGAACAGGGTTTTACTCAGGTTCCGGGATCGGGCGGACCTGATCGGCATACCTATTGGTTGGCAACGGTGCATCCAGACGGTAGACCACACGTCATGCCGCTGGGAGTCGACTGGATGGATGGCGCCTTGTACTTCAGTACTGGAGCAAACACCCGCAAGGCGAAGAACCTGGCATACAACCCCCAGTGTGTCATCACCGTCGCCACTCACGATTTCGACATCGTCGTGGAAGGCAGGGCTACGAGGGTGACTGACCCAGCACTGGTGGCACGCATCGCCAGGATGTACCAGGCCCAGGGATGGCCCGCGACCGTGAGCGACGACGGGGTCTCTCTTACAGCTGAATACAGTGCGCCGAGCGCAGGGCCGCCACCTTAGAT
>JBKPBA010000168.1:0-2242 GCA_046726675.1 Chloroflexota bacterium | reverse complement strand
CGCTCGAGGTGCTGGGAAAAGCTGCTCAACTGGGTCGCGCCGAAGCTATTGTTCTCGGTTCAAATGCTTCGGACGTTGCCCCTACCCATGGTGAGTATGGTGCATCGAAAGTCTACGTGCATGCCGATGCTGTCTACGATACATATTTGACTCTCCCCGCTGTAGACACTATCAGTGACCTGTTGCAACAACATCAACCTGCGCTCTTAATGCTCGCTACAACATATGATCTGCGCGACATTGCTGCCCGGCTGAATGTGCGCCACAACATGGGTTTGATCACCGATGCTACTGACCTCCAATTCGATGGAGACATGCTCCAGGTAACAGTTCCCTGGGGAGGCGAGGATGTTGTTACCGCGACATTTCCAAAGCAGGGTACAGGCATTGTGCTGACACGCCCCAAGGCTTTTGGGTTGGAGCGCCAGGAGGGTAAAACCGCCGAGATTGAAAATCTCAGTCCTTCGCTCAAGGCTGAGTCACAGAAAATGAAGATCCTTGATCGCGTTGTTGTACAAAGTGAAGGGCCTGCTCTAGAAGATGCAAGCGTGATTGTCAGTGGCGGTCGCGGCCTGGGCAAGGCTGAGAATTTCCGCCTGGTTGAGGAACTCGCTGCTGCTTTAGGAGGCGCGGCCGGCGCGACACGCGCTATTGTTGATGCCGGTTGGCTGCCATATAGCTACCAGATTGGACAGACAGGTAAGACCGTCAAACCAACCTTGTACATTGCCTGTGGCATCAGCGGCGCTATTCAGCATACCTCAGGCATGAAAGGCTCCAAGTATATTGTAGCCATCAACAAAGATGAAAATGCGCCCATCTTCTCGATTGCTGATTTTGGTGTTGTGGGTGATACACTGACCATTCTTCCACAGCTTACGGAGGAAGTGAAACGGCGTAAGGCACAATAAGCAGGCTCTCCAATCCTTCCGGGGGAAATCCTCTTCACATAAGGGCGAGGGCGGTGAAGCGTGGTATGGTGAGCCTTTATGGTCCCCCTAAAGAATGTAGATCCAATAAACATTGAGCCTGTACTAAGGGACGGGTGTTATAATTAGGTGAGTGGATTTCAAGTGTATCAGGAGGAGAGTATGGCGACCATACCAGAAGAGATTCGCTCCCTTGTTGAGCATCTCCCACCCGATCTACAACAACAAGTATTGAAGTTTGCCAAAGGGCTTTCTCGAACACATAAGGATACAGTGTCTTTGCCTAAGACACCACTTCCACCAGGCACACCTGGCGCCAGTCTTTTGCACTTCAATTTACCCTCAGAGGATGTTGAAGCTATGGAACGTGCTCTAGAAGATTGTGAGAGAATTGAGCTAGATGAGTACTAGCTATTTGCTCGACTCGAGCGTGCTGGTCCTCTCGTTAAAACAGGACAAAGCTACTCACCGGCATTTGGCTGAGGCAGCAGCACTGTACGTATCTACTGTTGCGCTAGGTGAACTCTATTATGGAGCAGAACACTCTGTTCATGTTAAAAGAAGTCTTGCAGAGGTAGATAAGCTGGCACAATCAGTAACTGTCCTGAATGCTGATAGCGCGACCGCCAGAATCTATGGTCATCTCAAGCAAGAAAAGCGAACCATAGGGTTCATGCTTCCCGATAATGACCTTTGGATTGCCGCAACAGCTATCCAGTATGGTCTTACGCTTGCTGCACGCGACCATCATTTTACCTGGATTGCTAGACTTACGCTTGAACAGTGGTAATTGGAAACGGAGGTACTAAACATGACACTACCTTCACCAACTGGAGGTTGGTTCGGCATTGTGCTCTTTTTGCTCATTGCCATAACAGGTCTCACTCTTTTCGGTGTTCGTGCAGGAGAACTGATTACATTACTGGTAAAAGCACGACGTGAGGACCGCACTGACCACATCGAGGATCGCATCGGGGAGTTTTTCCTGGTTGTACTTGGACAAAGTGGTGTGCTACGCGATCCCATCCCTGGAATAGCTCACTTCTTTACTTTCTGGGGTTTCATTATCATCCAGTTCGGCTTGCTCAATCTCATGCTGCAGGGCATTGGTTTATCTCTACCAATTCTTGGCGACAGTCACGCGTTTGCTGCTCTCCTGGATGTTTTCATTATCTTAGTCGCGATTGCCCTCCTGGTCTTCGCTTTCCGGCGAGCAGTCATACGTCCTAAACAACTCTTCAGCTTTTTGCATGGTCCCTGGGATGGCTTGATCATTCTGGGCCTGATTATGGCAGTGCTCATCACACTCGTCC
>JBKPBA010000167.1:0-5020 GCA_046726675.1 Chloroflexota bacterium | reverse complement strand
ACCTCCAAAAACTGATTGGCAATCAGGCTTCCCATGAAAATATTTTTCGACCCACCCAGAATTGTCGGGATCAAATATTCACCCGTAAGCGGGATAAAGACCAGCAGGCAGCCGGTCATTACCCCGGGGAGCGTCAACGGCAGTGTCACCTGCCTGAAAGTGGATAAGCGGCCAGCTCCAAGGTCCTTCGACGCTTCAACCAGCCGCCTGTCCATCCGTTCCAGCGAGACGTAAAGCGGAAAGACCATCAAAGGCAGGTAGTTATAGACGATCCCGATGAAGATTGCTACCTGCGAGTACAGAATCTGCAGTGGTTGATGAATAACACCTGTTGCCTGGAGTAGATTACTGAGCGCACCCTGGGAATCAAGGATCGTCTCCCACGCGTAGGTACGGATCAGAAAGCTTGTCCAGAAAGGCACAATAATCAACACAAACAGCATAGTCTTGAAGCGGCCCGCCCGCGTAGCCAGAAAGTAGGCCAGCGGATAACCCACAACCAGGCAGGCGAACGTACCGATGAGAGCCATTTTAAGCGTCACAACAAAAATGTTGACATACAGCGGATTGGTGAGTTCCTGATAGCTATCTAGATAAAAGCCAGGTTCAACACCACCATAAGACCCGCGCTCACCAAAACTGATCAAGACCATTTGCACAAGTGGTGACAGGAAGAACACGCCATACCACAAAACAGCAGGCAACAAGAGCAACAAGCTGCGGGACCAGCGTGGCATTCGACGCAATAAAATCAGAACTCGCTCGGTAAACGGCAGCGAACTCACGATCATCCTCCTGTCTCCGGGAATCTGAGTATACAGAACCTGACCAGTTGCTTTCTCCTGAATACCCAGGCCCTGCAATTCGCTTCATTAGTACAGCATGGTCTACGCTGATTTGAACTCTGTCCAAATATCATCGCGCAATTTTTGACCTACACCCAGTGCCTTCTGCGCCTCCAGCTTATCGGTAACGGACTGAGGCGGGTAGATCGCCAGGTTACTGGTGATGGATGGGTCAATATAGGGTTTGGCCGCCAAGATACATTGGGCATAATAGGTCACACTCGGTTCCTTACCGGCAACTTTCGGGTCCATGAAGAAGTTCAGGAAGGCATGGGCAGCGACTGGATCAGGAGCTGTACGGAGAATGCTCCAGTTGTCAACCCAGAACTCTGAGCCTTCAGAGGGAATAACATACAAGACCTTTGGCTGCTTTGTCTGCACAGAGAAAAAGTCGCCGTTCCAGCCAAGTGACAGGATCGCCTGACTATTCTGCATCATAGTAATGTACTCGGTTGAAGTAATCGCAAGCAAGTGCGGCTTAAGCTGCATCAGCTTGTCCTTCGCCTGGTTCAGTTGGTTTGGATCCACCGAGTTATAAGAGTAGCCCAGCATCTTGAGTGCTGATCCGATCACTTCATTCTGCCCATCTAATACGGTTACTTTCCCAGAAGCTTTCGTGGTCGCTACCTGCCAGAAATCGGTCCAACTTGTCATCGTTGGCAACAAATCTGTGCGGTAGCCAAAGCCTGTCGTACCCCAGTCCTTCGGAACGCTGTACTGGTTACCAGGATCAAATGCCAGGTTACTGAGACTCCCTGTGATAAATCACAGGGGTTCTTGCGCCACCAGCACCGCTTCCGATGCCTGCGGGGAGGCAAGCGGCTCTTGGTGTGGATCGGCAAAACGTTCGGGCCGACACGCTCCAACTCCAGGGATACCGAAGCGGCGCAGGAAGCCCTGCGCACTCGCATGTTCTCGGGTCGCTTCCAGGGCGGCCAACAAGCACGCCTCCATGCTTTGCCAGTGAATGCCCAACTGGCCCCTGGAAGGGAAGGTGAGTCTGATCGGATCGAGCACGCTCGCCAGCCAGGCACTATACAAGTCCCGCTGGATCAGACCATCACTGCCGAGCCCACAGTGAGGACAACAGTGGAACCGTTGTGCGAGCGGCTTGCGTGTGTAGTTCTCACAGCGATGGCAATACTGTGAGAGTTTGGTCTGAAAGGTGGGAATCTCATGCAGTTGGGCGGTGCGAGTCCTTGCAACCACGCACTTGACGGCGTCTACAAAGCGCCCAGGGGCACGCAGCCCCACACTTCTGCCAAAGCAGCGTTGCCAGCCTTTGTAGCTGACTTGCTCGATCCTCAGATCATCGCCCAGGCGGATGATCTGGTTGGCCAGCTGGCCATGCAGGCTGCGCCGGTGCGCCGAAAGCCGCCGCTCGGTGGCAGCCAGGCGCCTGCGGGTCTTCTGGTAGCTCCGGCTCTCCCGCCACACGCGCCGCCTCTGGCCGCGCTGTCGTTTTTTGATGCGGCCCTGCGCATCGTAGTGATCGGGATTGTTTGCCCGGCGTTGCCGCTCCAGGTGCCGTTGCAGCCGACGGCGTTGGAGCGCATCGGGTGCCAGTTCCGCAGCCAGGAGCACCAGGCGCGCCGGACCCTGCTCGGGGACGATGGCCAGCGTGGAGGGTCCAAGGTCGAGTCCCACCGCTCCCTTGCCAGGCATGTTTTTGCGTTTCTGCAAAGGGTGTCCCTCCAGCATCAGCTGCACCGCGTACACGAAGCCGCGACAGTCGGCGCCTCGTGCCTGGGGAGAGGATGCCCGATGCCGCAGCAAGCGCACGTACTTGACGCGCTGCTGCAGGCCGTGGTGGACCACCTCGTCGCGCCAGTCGATCAGGAGTGGGAACTGCTCGCCGTTCCAACTCAGCCACCCCTGGTTGCCTTCAGCTGCCGCTTGCAGATGAACGCGCAGCCCCGAGGTGTTGGTCTTGCCCTCGACCGAGTCCAGGCCGCGGCCCTTGCTGCGAAAGCGTACACGCCGGGCCTGGCCCACACAGACCCGGTTAGCCGCCTGGTAGGCACGGCTCGCCAGCTTCTGGGCCATGAGGCTGTCGATATGCTCAGCAAGCCAGCTGGTGCGCAAGCGTTTGGCCGCCTCATGCAAGCCGTATTCTGAGAAACCATACTGCGTACGCAAGCGAGCAAAGGCCTGCCTGCGAGCGGGCTTGTCGGAACGGGGAATGTTGCGGGCCCTCTGCCAGGCTGGGTCAGCCTTCATGCATCTGAGACGCCTCATCGCCTCGGCCAACAGAGCATTGTAGAGTTGGCGAGCGCATTCGAAGTGAGCATGCAGATGGGCCGCCTGCGGCGCATTCACCTGCAGGGGTAGGGTGAGAATAAACGTCGGCGTTGGCTGGTGTCCCATGCGCTCTCCAAATAGAACACTCTTTCTATTCTGAAGGATAACACCTCAAGAAGAACATGTCAAGCAGGCACGCCGGAGTACGGATGTGCTCAAGGAAGCGTTTCATCCCCGGGATACAATCCGCGGGGATGAAACGCTTCGGATTCTGTAAATCTCGCATCCACATTCTTGAAGTTGGGCAGGTGATCTTTTGCCAGCTTATAGAGCAATCCCTGCTTGGCCATGATCTCGACCATATAACCTGTCGGGACGACTACGTCGTAGCCTTTGGCCCCCGCCTGTATTTTCGCCAGGAGGTCCTCGTTGCTGGCATAGAAGTCCTGCGTTACCTTCTGTCCAAATTGCTGCTCAAATGCTTTGACATTGTCGGTATTAATGTAGGATTGCCAGTTGTAGAGATTGACCGTTCCTTCCAGTTTTGTGCCCAGTGTGGGCGCGGGTGTTTGAGTTGTGGTCAGCCCTATAGATTGTCCACAAGCTGCTAACCATGCTGTTGCAGCGGTAGCTGCAGCCGCTGCCATGAAGCCACGCCTCGTCACATGCGGATTCAACCTGAGCGCACTAAGATCGAGGGAAGCCAACGTTTCGGGGTGATTAGATCCTTGATTGTCAGGCATGCTTCTACCTCCTTTGGGATCACGAGGGCTCTCATACCCTCGCCTTTATATCTGACGACATTCATACAATAGATGCGTGGGGATTTGGCACCTGTCCTCCCACGCTATCCTTTTGCTCTACTTCCGCGCTCGGCTCGCGGAGTATGAGGCTGGCTTCGTGTCGCCACACGAGGTTCACACGTTCACCGGGACCAAACACGTGCCATCCTCCGTACAGCTCGATGTCCTGATCATCGAGATTCTTGACATCGGTAAGAGTCCCCATATTCTGCTGGCGCACAGTAATATCCTGACTGCCGCTATTGCCACCAACATGCACCCGATATTCATTCTGTGCGCCTAAGAAGGTCGCCTGTGTAATGACGCCCTCGACAACGTTCCAGTCACCCGGAGCCGGTGTATCTACGGCCAACACTTGCAATTTCTCCGGGCGTAGTGTCAGAGTTACACGCTCCCCACTCGCTACCTGTGGTTGTTGGCCACCACAGATTATTTCCCCGATCGATGTGCTCACAGCCACAGCTTTCGAGCTTGCGCCACCCGATCTATCCGTGAAGGATTCATGCACTGTGCCAGCAATGAAATTCGTCAGTCCAATGAAGTCTGCCACAAAACGGGTCTGGGGGCGCTCATACACTTCAGTTGGCGTACCCTCTTGTTCCAACTGACCAGCATTCATGACGGCAATGCGGTTCGAGAGAGTTATTGCCTCTTCCTGATCATGCGTCACATAGATGAAAGTAATACCAACCGTATGCTGAAGCGCTTTCAACTCAGACTGCATTTCCTTGCGCAGCTTTAGATCGAGGGCGCTTAGTGGCTCATCAAGCAGCAACACTGTGGGACGATTGATCAAGGCTCGCGCCAGGGCTACTCGCTGCTGCTGACCACCTGAAAGCTCGGCAGGTCTGCGTTTTCCTGCTCCCGTCAACCTTACCATTTCGAGCGCCTGGTCCACACGTCGTCGAATCTCCGCGCGTGATACATGTCGCTGGCGCAGGCCATACGCAATGTTGTCAGCAACCGACATGTGGGGAAAGAGAGCATAGCTCTGAAAAACCGTGTTTACATCGCGGCGATATGGAGGTAATCCCGCCACGTCGATACCGCGAATCAACACTTGACCGGCCGTCGGTTGCTCAAACCCGGCAATCAGGCGTAGTGTCGTCGTCTTACCGCAGCCACTGGGAC
>JBKPBA010000166.1:0-5113 GCA_046726675.1 Chloroflexota bacterium | reverse complement strand
GGGTAGTATCGACCTTCAGTGGTACTAGCAGGGACACGATGTGCCTGTAGCAGACTATGGTCTTGCGCACAATCAAGTAGCGCCGGGCGTAACTGGTTAGTCAGTGTCGCAAAATGGGAGCCAATTGCCTGATCCTGTCCGCAAGACTCAAGCATCAGTACACGTTTGTGGCTACGCATTGCCAATGCATTTGCGATGTGTACAATGAGAGACCGCTCTAAAGGAATATCAGGATTATCCACGAGGGAAAGCCAGATTTTTTCAGCAGCAACATGTGAGAGAATTTGCCGGTTCGTGCGTGCCAGGCGTAGTGAGAGGATGGAATTGATATTTTGCAGGAGTGTAGGACAAGTCCCGATAAGTGTTAGAAAATCTGCCTGTGGAAGCGCCCAAAGAGTAATATCCTCATCGGCGCGCACCGTTGCTGAGGGGGGTTCGCCAGTAATGAGCGACATCTCGCCAAAGCATTCTCCTGGCCCTAATTGGGCAATTCTTGCACCATTGCTGGTGTCTTCTTGCAAGAAGACGCTTACCGTGCCAGAGGCAATGATGTATAACTGCCCGTGCCATACACCACTTTCGAGAACACGTGTGCCGCGTTCGTAGGTAGCGGGCTGTAGCCGTGCAAGAATATTTGCCGTTTCGCCTGGCTGTAAGTTACGAAACAGCGCGCTCGATTCAATGAGTTTGTCTGGCCCTAGATACTGCATGAGGTAATTGTATCGGCAATTTGGTTTGCTGTCCATAGGTAAATTAGCATTATGCTTTCATCCGTCAAAGAACAAGTGTTGCCAACTTAGTGGATGGTGCAATTTCCGCTTTCTTGTAACCTTGTTGGAATAACGTGGTTAAGAGGAGAACAAGTCGAGCACCCATCCCTTTCGAAGGGGTGGTCTTGCGAGGTAGCGCGTCCTGCCAACGCACCACTCTCAAGGGCAACTGCAAGACTAGCTTGTCCAAGCTTTCGAAAGAGGGCGCTTGAAGGACGCTGAATCACCTGGGCGTGGCAGCCCACAGGACGGGCGAGATGCCTCCCTAGTTTCCCTCCTCTCCGGTGATCAGCAGCGAAGGGAATATAGACACTCTGCAAGGAGGCTTATCGCACATGTTCGTACCAGTACTCGATCGCAATGGAGTGCCCCTCATGCCCACCACGCCGGGACGAGCGAGGCGCTTTCTCAGAAGCGGTAAAGCGACCCCTTTCTGGAAAGGAGGCGTGTTCTGCATCCGCTTGAACCTCGAGCCATCGGCGCGGGAGGCGCAACCCGTCGCTGTGGGCATCGATCCAGGCTCAAAGAAGGAGGGCTACAGTGTGGCCTCTGCTGCACACACATATCTCAATATTCAGACCGATGCCGTGGTGTGGGTCGGTGATGCGGTTGCGAAGCGCCGCCAACTGCGCCGGACACGTCGAGGGCGCAAGTCCCCTTGCCGCAAACCATGCGCCAACAGGGTGCGCGCTAAGGCGAAGCTCGCACCCTCTACCAAAGCACGCTGGCAGTGGAAGCTGCGGCTAGCAGCCGTGCTGTGCCGGCTATTCCCAGTGAGTGTGTTTGTCGTCGAGGACATCAAGGCCACCACCAAAGGCAAACGGCTGTGGGACCAGGCGTTTTCCCCACTGCAAGTGGGCAAGGCCTGGTTTTATGCGGAACTCGCGAAGTTCGCTCCCGTCCAGATCAGGCAAGGATGGGAAACCAAGGCACTGCGTGAGCAGGCGGGACTCAAGAAAACGGGCAAGAAGATGGCAGAGGTCTGGAACGCTCACTGCGTCGATGCATGGGTGCTGGCTTCTTCGGCGGTCGGTGGGAAACCGGCGCCTGATAACACGCGCTTGCTGTGCATGACCCCGTTCCGCTGGTATCGCCGCCAGCTTCATCGGTTAGAACCGGAAAGAGGCGCAAAACGCAAGCCCTACGGAGGAACCTTGAGCCTGGGCATCAAACGCGGAACTCTGATCAAGCACCCCACGTACGGCAAAGCCTACGTGGGCGGCACCATGGGCGGAAAACTGAGCCTGCACGCCCTCGACACGGGCAAGCGGCTCACGCAAGGAGCGAAACGTTCTGAATGCCGTTTGATAAAGCTCTTACGTTGGAGGACGCGGCTCCTCCCCCTACCTGAAATTGGGATGGTCTCCGCGCCGGCACTACATGATCGATAATAGATTATTACGAGTTAGCTAGAGAGGATTTTTTATGAACATCAATGAGCAACTTGAAAAAATACTAGCAAATTTAGGAGTCGAGATGGAATACGCAGAGCATGAGCAGCATGATGAAAACTCCATTCCTGATGTTTCCATTTTTCAGTCTTCACGCGATCATTATGGAGTCTTCTACCGTCTAGACATTATTGACCAGATGCCACAACTGCGTATTATGATGCCAGTGGAAAATGGAGCTTTGAAGGTGGAAATGTACCTGGTACTCCTGAGCATGAACACGCCACTTCACACCTGGTTTACAGGAATTGCCTCCTATCACGGGAGCCTGGAGTTTGAACGGGGACGTGAGGGCACCTTACAGCATCTCCTCTATGCAGTGGCCGAGATGATGAAACAACTCTTCTGGTCAGGTGATCTCTACAGCATGGTTTTCCCACCAGAAATCGATGTCCGGCGTTTGATTTAAGATGGAACGGATGATACCTGGCGAATCTTTAAAATCGGTTGCTTCCATGGTACTGTCTTTACTTTGAATTATATGCGGCCTGTGGTACACTTTGTGGTGAAAAAGCAGAAGGAAGAGGATGCCCCATGACCGATAATCTAGAAACTGCAGGACTGGAAGCTCTCAAGCACTTAGGGTTTAAACACGCGGCACGCGAACGAGCATTGCCGAAATCACGAACCGCTATTCGTTATTGCGCCAATTGTATTCGCGCCACTCATCGCCAGGAATATGAGGTTGCTGCTGAACTTCTTGGGAAGGCTGCAATGCTTCTTGTCGAGATGGCAGAGGATTTGCAGGATCACCAGGATATTTTTTATGCCGGGTTTGTGCAAGATGCTCAGAAAGAATATGCTGAAGCTGCAACGTTTATGGCTCTTACTCAAAATCGCTCTTTGCCTCAAGCCCCTGATCTCTCTATCGGCTGGGCGCCCTATCTCAATGGACTGGGAGAAGCAGTTGGTGAGTTGAGACGTTATATATTGGATCAATTGCGACGAAGCAATTTCGACAACTGCGAAATGTACTTACGCTATATGGATGATATCTATGCACTCCTGATTACTATCGACTTTCCCGATGCTATAACTGGAGGTCTGCGACGCACGACAGATACAGCTCGAGGCATTTTGGAGAAGACACGTGGTGATCTCACGATTGCAGTCAGGCAGGCACAATTGGAACGTGCTATGCTTGCCTTGCAGCAAGATTTGCAAAAAATGTGAGTAACTCTATGCAAAGCAAGGATAAGCCGAGTAGTGATTCCGGTTCTCTATCTGATACAGAGAAAACGAATGAGGTGATTTCTTCGCAAATGGTCACCGCGGAATCGGTCCAGTCGGAGAAAGTACCCATGGTACCTTCTGGTATGCAGCAAACGCTTAGCGAGCTTCAGCCACAAATCTCTACTTACTCTGTTGCTACAACACGCTCTATCATGCAGCCTCTACCGCTTGTAGCGCAACCATCGGAAAGTGAACGTGGTCTGGGCGAACGCTTATCGATCTGGTGGGAAGGCATACGCCCTGCCTATTTACCGCTATCATTGCTGCCTGTAGTATTTGGGAGTGTCACCGCCTGGACACAAAGTATCTCTCTGAAGACTCCGCGCGGAAACTTCCACCCCACCAGGTTTGTTATAACCCTTGCCGCTGTGCTACTGCTTCAGATTGGTGCGCATCTCGTCAATGATTATTATGATTATCTCAGGGGCATTGATACTAGCAACTCACTGGGGCCCGGCGGACTCATCCAACAAGGATTAATCAAACCTGCACGGGTGCTTGTTCTTGGACTGATAGCATTGGGACTGGGTGCTCTATTAGGCGCTTTCGTTGCAGTTTCAGGTGGTTGGCTTGTCTTTGTTTTTGGTCTGATAGGAGTACTCGCCGCATATTTCTATAGTGGGATATCTAAAGGGCTCTCTTCACTGGCATTAGGGGAACTCGTATTTTTTTTCATTTTTGGTCCTTTGTTAACGATTGGCTCTTATATGGTGCAAACTGGCCACCTGGATCGCATAGTATATATCTATAGTATCTCGCTTGGATTACTGGCAACGGCTTTCATTCACTTGAATAATATGCGCGATACTGAAAGTGATGCTCCGGCTGGAAAACTTACGCTGGCATCATTATTAGGGTTGCGTCTGAGTCGTCTGCTTTATGTGATACTTGCAGTTGGCGCCTATGCGCCTATAGTGGTGCTGGGATTGCCAAGACATGCACCTCACCTTCTGCTCATAGTACTGTGGACACTTCCTACACTGGTTATTGCGATCACCACTGTCTTACGGACTACTAGCCCTGCGAGTCTGCATAAGGCAATGTTGGAAAGTCTGAGACTTGAAACTTTCTTTACCATCTTACTTATAGTGGCTCTGGTTGTGACAGCGGTTCTTCCCGTTTTGCCACACCTCCCGTCGATAGCTTTGCCTTTCTAAGTAATCCGGCGAAACTTTTGCATCCCACTTGTAAATACTTTGACAAGTATCTATACTTAAGGAGTAGGAAACTATTGGCGATGAAGCTCGCCTAACGCCTTGTGCTGATAGCTTCTAGCAATCGATCACAGAGATGGCCGGATGTTAGAAGCGTTTTTGTTCTCTGAACTGCTCTCGCTACCCGGCGCACACACGTTCGAGTGCCAGAACGCTCTGCCATAGTGCAATCTCTGTGGGGGAGCGTTTTGTATTGTTTCGTGGACGAATGGTATGCTGAGAGGAAAAGCAATGCATCAACAGAACTCTTCAGTCGGTGAAATGGAGTTGCGCATCAGCGCGGCAGGTTGCACGGACATTGGGCGCGTGCGCGAGCATAATGAAGATACTATCGCTCTGTATGAACCACCAGATAAGGAACTCGTTGCGCAGTTGGGGCAACTCTACTTGCTCGCCGATGGCGCAGGCGGTCATGCGGCAGGCGAGGTGGCCAGCCGGGAAGCAG
>JBKPBA010000165.1:0-5727 GCA_046726675.1 Chloroflexota bacterium | reverse complement strand
AAATTCAGCGGCATGAATGCGGTTGCCGACGAGACCGGGATTATTGCGGCCGCGGCAATGGATCAACGCGGTTCACTCAAGAAGGCTATTGCAAAAGCCAGGGGGAGTGATGCCTCCAGCAAAGATCTGAGCGATTTTAAGATCCAGGTGACGGAGGTGCTTACCAGGTATGCCAGTGCTATTTTGCTCGACCCTGAGTATGGGCTGGAGGCTCTGAAGCATCGAGCTCCCAACGCTGGCGTATTTCTCGCCTATGAAAAAACCGGTTACGATACAAACGTTGAGGGACGCTTGCCCGATCTTCTCGATGAGTGGTCAGTGAGGCGTCTCGTTGCAGCCGGGGCCAACGTCATCAAGGTGCTGATGTACTACAATAGCCAGGACAGGGAACACATCAACACGGCCAAATATGCCTTTATCGAGCGTATTGGTGCCGAGTGCCGTGCTTACGATGTACCTTTCTTCCTGGAGGTGCTGGCCTATGACGACCAGATTGGTGAGGAGAAGAGCTTCGAGTTTGCTCGTGTCAAGCCAACCAGGGTCAAAGAGTACATGCAAGAGTTCTCTAAACCAGGGTATGGAGTCGATGTATTAAAGGTAGAGATTCCTGTGAACATGGCCTATGTGGCAGGGACACGAGCCAACAAGGGTGGGAAAGTCGCATATAGTCGTGAAGAGGCTAAGCAGTTCTTCCGCGAGGCGGCTGCAGCCTCGCTGGTGCCGTTCATCTACCTCAGCGCTGGGGTAAGCGATGAGGTCTTCCTTGAGTCACTGGAACTGGCCGCCGAGGCCGATACACCATTCGCCGGGGTATTGTGTGGCCGTGCCACCTGGCAGGACGGTATTCCGGTCTATGCAGAGGGGGGCTCACCCGCTTTGCGTAGCTGGCTGGAGGAGAAGGGTGTGCAAAATATTCAGGCGCTCAATGTGGTACTGAAGAAAGCTGCCAAACCCTGGTGGGACTTCTATGGCGGGAAGGATGCTATCGTGGTCATCGAGACTCAGAACTGAGAATCCCTATGGATAAGCCAAGGGGTTCTTGTCGTCGTTCGGACTCTCACTATCCTAGGATAGAGCCTCATTCGAGACCGACAAGACTTTGATGCCGACGAACTCTGACGCACAGGATGTGTACGTATCGGAAGAGACGCTTCCTCATACTTTCGTTGGCCTGGCCTGGTGCTGTGGATCCAGCGGACTATGAATGAGCCTGCGGTGACTGGCGACATGCAGTGACGACCGGGCAACCTATACCTGTACGTGCCGACTGCATAGAGACCTGCCCGGTGGCCATTGAACATGTGCCCAAGATCGTGGAGATGCGTCGCTATCTGGTTATGGAGGAGAGCAATTTCCTGCCCGAGGTCCCATCGGTCTTGAACAAGATTGATCGCCATGACAATCCTTGATGGAAGAGAAGATTGGCAAACGTATCAATCAGGTCTGGGTCAACGAAGCCCTGGAGACGCAAGCCGAGGTCCTGGCGACCGCCTGCCCCTTCTGCATCACTATCATGTTCGAGGATAGTATGAAAGGCGTCGAGGCCGAAGAGAAGAAAGATGCGTCAGGTCACTGGATGGAGGCAGAGCAAAAAAGGAGGTATAGGCTATGACAGCGTGAACGCTATGGTGAGGATCATCCGTCAGCACGCTACGGCCACTAGCGAGGACACAGGAGTCACCTTCCTCTCGCAGAGTAACTTGAACGATCCCAAGGTTCAGGCTGTGCTCCATCCAAGCTGCCAGAATCCACCTGTGTAGTCGTTACTGAAACACCTGCCAAGATTTGGGCCAAAAAGGCCTAGGTGTGACTCAAGTGTGTGAGCAAGGACTAGTCAAAAGGTGAACCTCCCTGACAGACTAAAAAGAGAACACCAATCAGTCTGTCAAAGGAGGTTTCCAATGTTTCAGGATAACACGAACGCACAGCGACGGATCTGGCATAACAGTGCGCACGCCAGCCTCTGTGCTTTAGGAGCGTACTTACGCCGCACGGGGTTCTTCAGGCCCTTGGAGCAACGGCTCCACCTGCGCCAAAAAGTGCTCAAGTATAGCTCAGTTCAAAAGCTAGAGATGTTCTTTGTGGTCTTGCTTGCAGGAGCCAAAGCTGTCTCGCACACGGCAACAACGGTGCGAGTGGACCCTGCGCTGATCGCCGCCTTTGGGCTGCCTGGCTGTGCCGAGCAGTCGGTCATCGCCGAGACGCGGAGTGCCAGCCACCGAGCAGGATGTGGTCGACCTGCAAGCGGCGCTGGATGAGATCTATGGCTGCTACGGCCAGGCACGACGACACCACTTCAAACAAGAGCTCCTGGTGCTCGATGTGGATCTGTCGCCGAGGCCCTCAAGTAAGCGGGCAGAGGGGTCGGAACGTGGCTCCATGGGCCGCTGCCGTTCGAAGACAGGACGCAAGTTGGTGCGAGTGCGAGCGGCTGACACCCAGGAAACGATCTGGGAGACAGTGGCATCGGGTCGCACCGCCGAGAGCCTTCCCGTCTTGCAAGAGGCGATCAGCGAGGCCGAGCATCTGCTGGGTCTGGAGGGGGAGAGTAACCAAGCACGAGCCAAACGGGCGCGCACCGAGATCCGCCTGGATAGCGGATGGGGAGGTGAGAAGATGATCACCTGGTGGCTTTCGCGAGGCTATCAGGTCACGGGCAAGTTCAAGTCGTCCGGGCGGGTGCGCAAACTGGTCGGCGCGGTTACCACCTGGCATGCCACCTCAAGCCCTGGACGTGAGGTCGCCCCGGTGCCCAAGCCAGTGACGTTTGTGCGCCCGTTGCAGCAATATGCCGTGCGCACCTGTGCTGGCTACTTGGGACATCTGTTCTCTAAATCGAAGGCTGCGCCAATACAATGGCCCTCATCACCCATCTTGCATGTACGACAAGATGCACCTATCAGGAAACTCAAGAACAACCAAGCTAATGCTCAATAGTCAGACATGCACCTACATATCAACCAGGCAGAGAGATAACCTATTCTCTTCGTCTGTGGAAGGAAACGCAAAAAGACCCTCTCACCCCGACATGACCATTCTATTTCACCGAAAAGGGCTTCATCAGTCCTTTGTAAACGCGCTTGCCACGGTTTATGCTGCTCTTTGATAGTCATGGTGTAAGCCACCTAACACGGGAAGAGCGATTACCTGGTTCGGTGGCGGAGCAGAAAGCGTCGACGAATCTGGTATCTTCTGCTGAAGCCCTTGGTGGAGTCGAGCTTGATTAAAGTAGAGGACATAGCTCCTGAGAAGCCGGGTGAGTTGCTTCTCGTGCAAGATCAGAAAGTGGTCCAAACATTCTCGTCTCACGCTCCTCAGAAAGCGTTCACATACGGCATTTGCTTGTGGAGTCCGATACGGGGTTCGAAGCACTTTGATGCCACGTGTTGTTGCTACTTGTGCAAAACTCGGCCCAAATTTGCCATCATTATCCCGAATGAGGTATTTCGGTGCTTGCCCGTATGGAGTTGCTTCCCGCAGTTGTTGCGCTACCCATTGATCAGTCGGAGAGCGCGTCACATTTACATGGATGACTTTCCGCGATTTCAGTTCAATGATGAAGAAGGCAAACAGCTGACGGAAGAAGAGGTCTGTCACCTGCAAAAAATCACAGGCCCACACCTCTGCCGCATGATTGCGGAGAAATGTCTTCCAACTCTGGCTACGAGGTCGTTTTGGATGAATCTGCCTCATATACTTCTGAATAGTGCGTTTACTCACCCGAATATCCAGCTTGAGGAGCTCGCCCCTAATGCGCTCCGCCCCCAGAGTCGATTGTTGGTGGCTATCTGCCTGATCAACGTGATTGTCTCCTGTGAGAGCCTCGGCTTGCTCAAGCAGGCTTTCGATTTGTGCTTCCAGAACACACGGAAGAGCCCACGATGCCAGCGCAGAAGTGTCTCTGGCTGAACGATAAAGAGCGCCTGTTTCCAGATCCGAACCATTCTGGCGAGAAATACCAGGAGTACTCGGTCTGCTTTCCGGTAAACTGGTCGTTTCACTTGTCGACGCAAGATGATCAGTTGTTGCCGCAACAACGCGTTTTCGGCCAGCAGTTCGGCTTTGCTTCTGGTCAGATCGGCGAACGTCCCAAGCACGATGAAAGTCGTCGGTGGTTTGATCCATTGAGAAACACATTCTTGGAGCGCTTGAAAACGGAAACAGACGTGTTGCTTGATTGGGAAAGCATATACGGCACGAATGGAACCTCTTCTTCCTGAAAATAGGTGCGTGGTGAGAGCATACACACAGAATGGACCGTGTTGATTGTACTCCCATCTCAAGTGTTGTAGCAAGAACGCTTGCTCAATCGTGCAGAACAGACCAATTTCCTGAACAGATGTACCAAGTAGCCAGTACAGGCAAGCCAACTATCACTTTGTGCGTCCCCATACAACGCTACGAGTGGCCCTCGTGTAGCCACGAGCGCGAGGTGGCAAGCTGATGGCGCAGCGCTACTGGCACCGTACCCCAGCAATGGCAGTGGGAAGAACGAACCAACGATGGACAGCGAGGGAAGTACTCTGTTATCCCTTGCTACCCATGCCACACTTCACCATTTGAGCGTGAATGAAGTGAGGAGATGCCGCGTGAAATGGCAGGAGGCGGCATGGTGAAGATCAAAGTAGGCATAGTCGCCTGGGGCTGCAGGATGAATCATCCTCCCTGGACAATCGAATGAGGAGAAAACCAGCCCGAAATGAGTTCGCAGGGGATAATCGCATTATCCACCCTATCCAATGGCTGTACCGCCTTACGTTTCAATACTAAGAGGCCACTGATGAATCTGCGCCGGCTTGGTCTGCCGTTCTCTGATCTCGACGTTCCCCTGTTCTTCCAGCCGGGCAAGCGCCTCCTGTTGAGCAGCCGTGTACGATTTGATAAAATCGATCAGCCTCTGCCTGTACTGTAGAAGGGCTTGATTGCGCCGGTCGCCTACCCCACCTGGGAAAAATAAATTTGCTTCCACTCCCTCCCATGGAATAAACGATTTGTAAGGCTTTGAGAAGACGAAGGTGAAATAAAACGTTGTCATTGTGCCAATCGTCCCCGTTTTCGGCAAGAACTCAAGCAGCCGTTTCGTATCCATCTCACTGTCTGGATTGGGAAGCGACGTATCCTGGAGGCAAGGAGGAAAGTTGGCCACAAATGTCAGGACGGGATTCGCCGAGATGTTCAACCGAGCCACGCCGTGTGCGGTGACGCGATAGATGAGACTCGTGAGTACGCTCTTGAGCGCCATCTTGCTATCCATCGCTGGCAGGCCCCTGACGTTGCCTTCGTTTACGTCGGAGGAGGCTCTCATCCATGCTTGCAGGTGCTTGTCATGAGCAACCGCAGCATCATCAGGATACGTCACATCGACAAAGGTCCCAACATACTCTTCTGTAGAGGTCCACAGGTCGAGCAGGTATTGCACGATGGGGTACACATCCCACGGCTTATGAAGCGAGAAGTCCGCCTGTTGCAGCCCCAGTTGCTCCAGCGTTGTCATGGGATCGTCATCGAAAAAAGCACGACCGAAGGCAAAGCGATCAGCGAGTGCGAGAAACTGGAAACCGTTGCTGAGTGAAGTGGGAGGAGCAATGTAGTTCCAGAGCAAGAGCAATACTTCGTCGAATTCGGTCAAATAGCGCGACTGTGGCTCAAGCAAGTGGTAGAGGCTATGGTGACGGGGGATGGTATTATACATGGTCATCTGCATGGCGGCGGTCACCAGATGCCAGT
>JBKPBA010000164.1:0-4498 GCA_046726675.1 Chloroflexota bacterium | reverse complement strand
GGAGAAGCGGGACCGGCTCGTCACGCTGGCATTAGTGCATGATGTGCATGAAGCGGTGATTGGGGACATCTTACCCTTTTTCAAAACTGCTGCTGTCAAAGAGGCCATCGACGCCCTCCAGAACGATATCCTGAGCGCTTTTGCAATTGAAGAGGACCAGACGCTGCACGATGAGCTAAAATTGTTAGATATGATGGGTTTTCTCTACGAAATTAGCCAATCCTCTCCGAGAGGTATTGATCCCTCGAAACAGGAACTCATCAGGCAGATGCACGCCCGGCAGGAGGCTGCAATTCTGGAATATGCTGAGAAGACGAACATTGATCGGCAACAAGTAGAAGAATTTCTGAGATCTATGAAGCTCTAGTAGTAGCGCCTTACAAGGAGAGTGTTACCCTCCCAGTGTCGCAACAAGGATAGCCTTAATGGTGTGAAGGCGATTCTCAGCCTGGTCAAAGACAATAGAAGCTGGCGACTCGAATACCTCATCCGTAACCTCCAGAGCCTCCAGACCAAACTTCTCGTAGATTTCTTTTCCAAGCCTGGTATCCGTATTATGCAGAGCAGGCAGGCAGTGCATAAATTTCGTGTTTGGATTATTTGTTATTGCCATGAGCCTGCTGTTGACCTGGTAAGGAAGCATCTGCTCGATGCGTTCGCCCCAGAGATCAGAAGATGCACCCATTGACACCCAGACATCCGTGTACAGGAAGTCGCAGCCTCTAACTGCCGCTTCAGCATCCTCTGTCAAGGTGATATGGGCACCGGACTCCATGGCAAGAGTTTGCGCCTCTTCAACACGTTTTTGCTGGGGCCAGGATTGTTTGGGACCTGCCATACGGATATCCATTCCCATTTTCGCAGCACCGATCATGAGAGAGTCGGCCATGTTATATCCAATGTTGCCCAGGAAGCATAATGAAATCATTTCCAGAGGTTTGTGAGCGTGCTCCTGCATCGTGAGAAAGTCTGCCAGAACCTGCGTTGGATGGGCTTCATTTGTTAGTCCGTTCCATACTGGCACTCCAGCATAGCGCGCAAGTTCTTCCACCTGTGACTGTTCGTATCCGCGATACTCGATACCGTCATACATTCGACCGAGGACGCGAGCGGTATCCTTCATGGTCTCTTTGTAACCAATATGGGAGCCGCTTGGGCCGATGTAGGTGACGTGAGCGCCCTGGTCAAACGCTGCGACCTCAAATGCGCAGCGTGTGCGTGTCGAGTCCTTCTCGAAGATGAGCGCAATCTCCTTGCCTTTCAAATGCTGCACCTCTGTACCTGCATATTTTGCTGCTTTCAGTTCAGTTGCAAGTTGCAAGAGAAAGCTGATCTCCTGTTGTGCGAAGTCATCTAGTTTCAGGAAATGTCTGTTTCTTAAATTGAAAGCCATGATTGTAGTCTCCTCAGGCTGGGTCACGCAACAGTGGGCATGACAGGCAGTGGCTGCCACCGCGACCACGCCCCAGTTCAGAGCCAGAGATGGTGATCACTTCGATTCCTGCCTTGCGTAACCTTCTATTGGTATAATCGTTACGTTCATATGCTATAACAACACCTGGCTCGAGCGCCAGTAGATTGTTGCCATCCTCCCATTGCTCTCGCTCAGCTTCGAACTCATCTCCTCCAGTAGGAACCTGGCGCAAGTGCTTGAGGCCCAGGGCGGCTGCCACGACATCAACAAAGGGCGCATTTTCCTGAGTCACATGAATTTCAGCTTCAGTCTTTCCAGGTCGTATGGTGAAGGTTTGAATGCGCTCGACGATCGGTAAATAGATCGTAACCAGGTCTCTTTCACAGAATGTGAAGACCGTATCCAGGTGCATATGGGAGCGGTGTTTTGGTAACCGTGCAGCGATGACTTGTTCAGCGCCGCCTTTTGCAAAGAGATTGCAGGCAATCTGACCAACGGCCTGGGGAGTCGTACGTTCGCTCATGCCGATCAGTACCGTTCCGTTGCCAATGGACATCACGTCTCCACCTTCGATGTGGGCTTTGCCGTGATACTGATCGACATCGCCATACCAGATCTCAAATTCCGCATGTTTGAAATCGGGGTGGAACTTGTAGATCGCAGCAATGTTTAATGTCTCCTGCCTGCGAGCGGGCCAGTACATTGGATTCAGTGTCACACCTTTATAAATCCAACAACTCGTATCACGGGTAAACAATTGGTTCGGAAGAGGCGCGAGTACGAAATCATTCGGCTGGGAGACCATGACCTCCATAGCTTTGAAATCGTGAGGTAATTCGCGAAAAGTCAAGCCGCCGATAAGATACATTGCCAGAGTAGCCACACTCATCTCGTTGAACCAGGCACGTAGCTCCTGGCTCAAGGTTAAGCCAAGTTCGTTGGGTGTCAGCTTGCGATCAAGCACCCATGTCCTGGCATCTGGATCATGTAATGTCTCCGTTAGCAAGTCGCTTACCAGCAGTACTTCGATCCCTCGCGCACGCATATGATCAACAAAAATATCGTGTTCCCAGCGGGCTTTCTTCACCCACAACACATCATCAAATAATAACTCTTGAAAGTTGAAAGGAGTCAGGCGTTTCAAGCTGAGATCTGGTCTATGCACCAGTACCTTGCGGAGTTTTCCGACTTCTGAATACACACCATATGTTGCCATAATACTTTGTGCCCCTTTATACAGAGCAGAATACGTTCACCACTCTTTGCCAATATTATCTATAAGATAGGGTAGATTTCTTTGATCACAGTTTGGTCACTATAGCGAATAATGATGTCACAGAATATTCTCGATTCATAAACATCGAAATATGTTATCGGCTTGACAGATGGCAACAAGGTACCCTATGTTTACTGCGATGGAGATAATGCAAGCTTGAGAACAGAAAGGATTTGGAATTATGGTCATTCGAGTCTGTGTTGCGGGTGCAACAGGCTGGACTGGTAGTGCTGTAACGCGCAAGATTCTGGAGTCTAGTGAATTTCAACTTGTAGGTGCTGTAGCACGCCAGCAAGCAGGGATCGATATTGGGGAGGCGTTAGGACGTGATAGAGTTGGTCTGCACACCGTTGCAACGCTAGAAGAGGCTTTAGCAATACCAACTGATGTGCTAATAGATTACACCAGCCCCGATTCGGTGAAGGCTCATATACTGAAAGCGCTAGACAAAGGTGTGCACGTAGTCGTCGGAACATCAGGTCTGACGGCGAGCGATTATGAGGAAATTGGGCAAAGAGCGCAGGAACTGAATCTGGGTGTCATCGCCGCAGGCAACTTCTCCATTACGGCAGCTCTGGCAAAGCATTTCGCTTTGATTGCTGCCAAATTTCTGCCTTCCTGGGAAATCATTGATTATGCGAGTGCCAATAAGATAGATGCGCCCAGCGGTACGACACGTGAATTGGCCGAAGCACTGGCAACAGTTACCACGAACAAACTGACTGTACCGATTGAACAAACGTATGGTCCGAAAGAGGCACGGGGAACCACAATTGATGGAACGCAAGTACATTCAATACGTTTGCCTGGCTATGTTATTGCATTTGAAACAATCTTTGGGTCGCCCGATGAACGCCTGAGTATTCGCCATGATGCTGGATCAAGTGCCGAACCGTATGTTGGTGGCACCCTTCTGGCTGCGAGCAAAGTAAAGGATGTACGTGGTTTGGTGCGCGGATTAGACCAACTCCTTTTTTAGACGTATAAAAGGAGTTGGTACCGACTTGGGTATAGCCAGGATTTGATGTACAATATCTCCATTGCCTATGTCATTCAGATGATAGCAGCTTTGATTTTCCGCTAATTAGAGGATGTATAGAAGAGTATCATGAAGGCAAAAGAGAAAAACAAGAAATCTGCGGAGCGTAAGCGTAAAACACTGAAAATGTGTTCAAGATTGCAAGTGCGCATGACTATCTCCTACGTGGTAGTGTCCGTTGTCTCTGCGCTGCTGATAGAGCTGCTACTGATCGTGATTTTCTTTGTGGTAATCTCTCCTTTTATAGACCAGTATTTCCAGGACACAGCCAAACGAATTGCTCAGGAATATGCTAAGGTGGCTGCTGCCCAGGGAGGTGGGGTTGCTCTTGGGCCTAACTCCACGTTTCAGCCAGGTCAGCCCTCTTCACTCGTTTTGCCTGGAGAAGATGCATCACAGCAGGTGCCCTACGTCGCGGCACATTCTCCTGCTCCCCAGATGGAGGAGTTTGCGCTACTGCTGGCTCCTAATGGCCAGATACTCGCCAGTTCTTATCCTGCGCGTTACCCTGTCTCAACACCTGTCGCTCAATTGCTGCCGGAGCAGAAGCAGTTCATTCTCAACGCTCTGACAGGAAAAGGAGGAAGCAAAGTCGAAATTACAGCGCAAGGTCACGTGATTTCCGCTGCTGAGCCTGTCTGGAGCAAAGACAGAAAAACGATTGGAGCAATGTATGTACAGGTGACATCGATAGACTTTAGTGGGAATATTCTCTCATTTGCAGGATTTTTGCTCGCTACTGGGTTCTTCTGGCTCATCATAACAGCAC
>JBKPBA010000163.1:0-5001 GCA_046726675.1 Chloroflexota bacterium | reverse complement strand
CAGGGGAACGTCTTCACGCGAGTAAGTGATACGCATGCCGAACTGCGATCCGTTGCCAAAATAATCTTCGATGTTGCTTGCTAGATATTGGACAGTGACAATCACCTCTGTAATGCCGTGGCGTTTGAGCAGATTGAGGATGTGTTCCATGACAGGCTTGCCTGCAATCGGGACCATTGGTTTGGGACGTCGAATCGTTAACGGTCTCAGCCTCGATCCTTCCCCTCCGGCCATGACTACCGCTTTCATAGAGGCCTCCTTAGTAATCAGATAAGTAGCAGAAATGTGGGACGGCGTAGCTAGTGCCACGCCGTCCCAATTGTACAACAAAGACTAATAGTGCCGCAAGTTGGCAACTCTACCAATCACTTAGACGACCATGCTCGATAAGCCAGCGCACGAAACGATGATAATTCGTCTCTTGCCTGGCATTTCGCTCCTCATGCTGTTCGCGTAGTTGGATCAGCTTGCTGGCCTCTTCCACGGTAAAGCCCTCGTCCAGGAGGGCATCGATGAGCAGATCGATATACTGCTGCATATGTGTATTCCTCCTTTGATTGTCCAGACAGTTAACTTCCAACGTTAGAACTTCCTACGAAACTACTAAGGTTTCCACTTGTGAAACAAAACAGTGTGAAACTTGTTTGCACTGAGAGAGACGCCGTAATAGGCAATCTTGAGTAAAGAAATTAACAGGAGTTTTGTAGAAGCAATCTAATAGCTGTACATCATTGTACAATAATTCTTCATTTTTGCTACCTACTATACATAGTATAGCGTAAGTTCAAAGAAAAATGTAGGGTAATATTTACATAGTTCGAAAAAATATGTGTTTGCTTTTTTCATGACTCGTTGTGGATGTAGTGTTCGATTTCGGTGTCGTTGTCGTAATAAAAGCTGAGGGCGTCGTATACCTGGGCAAGAGAGAGACGATGAATGCTGGCTATTTCTTCGGGATCTTTACCAGATTGGAATAGTAGGATGACATGTCGAACGCCTGTCCGAGTTCCTTCAATGATAGGTTCACCCTCATAGATGTTTGTATCACGTATGATGTATGGATGCATTGTGCGTTCAATTGTCATGGCATAAGCTCCTTCCTTATCTAAGGGTAGTGTAGCCTAGAAGTATACCTTCGTCAACTATGTCTCAAGAAATGGCAGATTGGATAAGTTTTTGTAATTTTTTGATGTCCATTAGATGGCTTGAGAGGCTATTTCAACATATTTTATGTTCGCATGGTGACAGCGAATTTGAGAAAAATAACTTGACAGCGTTAGAATTGCAAGGTACAATAAGCGCAATGAAAGGAGGTGGTGTGTAATGGACCAATGTAATCGCTGCACAGGCAGCGTGGTAATTTCCTACACCTTCCAGTTCAGAGGTGACCGGCGCTAAGTCGGCACAAGCTTGCTGGTAGGTGAATTTATAATCCCTACCTGTGCAGCGTTCCCCAGAGTAATGGCAAAAATCAGACATGCTGTTGCTCTGGGGTTTTTATCCACACAATCTGTCAACGGGTAACCTATATCCTGTGCGCTTATGTTATCAGGTATACTTTAAAAGCTAACACTACTTCGTCTAAATGGTTGACTCAGATTGATTTTCTTCATTTTAATTAGCTGCTTTTCGATTTTGAGTGAGGTAGTTAGGAGTGGGATTAGATTTGAAAGACGTTTCTCCACTTGATCTTGAGGCGCTGCGACGTAATTTACAGACACAGTTTTTCGGGATCGGAGACCGTTTACTGTACCTTCCAACGGTAGAATCAACAAATACTTTGGTTATGCAACTGGCTTATGAGCAGCCAGAAGAAGGGCTGGTGGTACTTACTGATAGTCAAACTGCCGGAAAGGGCAGGCGGGGTCGTCGTTGGGTAGATGTGCCTGGATGCAATGTGTTGATGTCCATATTGTTCCGGCCATTTTTCCCACCTCACATGCTCGTGATGATAACTTCGCTTGCTGTGGTTGACTCGATTGCCGATATTTGTCAGGTTACAGCAGTAATCAAGTGGCCTAATGATGTGCTTATAGAGAACCGTAAGGTTGCGGGCATCTTAATTGAAACGAGCTATGACACTAGCGGTCGTATGGTCGCAGTAGCTGGGATTGGCGTTAATGTCAATGGTAGTATCAAGGAACTCGCAAAACATGCTTCACTACAGGTTCCACTTACTGCAAGTGCTACAACTCTTGAGTCAGCCTGTGGTCATATAGTAAGTCGAGAAGTATTTATCGCTCGTCTGTTGCAATACATCGAGAAAAGCTATTTTGCATTGCAACACGAGATTGCAGAGCTACCTGTTGTGGGTACAGTGGCTAATGAACCATTCACTCGTCTCTTTCGAGAAAGATGGAGAAGTCAATTAGCAACACTTGGTCGCGCTATTGAGGTGCAACAAGGAAATTCAGTAATCAGTGGGATTGCTGAAGATGTGGATGAGAGCGGAGAGCTGTTACTTCGCCGCCATTCAGGGGAACTGGTTAGAATTACCTGGGGGGATGTGAAATATCCTGTCAGGTAGGAACCTATCATGTTAGATAGGTGAACTAGATCTGGTAGGATTTGGAACTCCACCAGACTTTTTTAAGAAGGGAAACAGAGATGGAATCACAGGATGTATTCTTAACAGATGATGGCCGACAACGCGCAATTGCTCAACTCGAGTTTTTACGCACTATACGGAGAGCCGAGGTTGCGCAATACCTGCATGATGCTAAGGAGTCAGGTGATGTTGTTGATAATGCAGCTTATGAAGATGCAAAGAACGAGCAGGCACGTCTTGAAGGGCGCATTTTAGAACTTGAGCAGTTATTAGCAGCGGCAAAGCCAATCACTAAATTGCCGACCGATGTCGTCTCGCTTGGCTCTATTGTGCAGTTGCGTACCCCTGATGAAAGGGAGTATCGATATACTATTGTAGGAGCTTTTGAAGCAAAACCAAGCGCCGGGTTAATTTCTAATGAATCACCGGTGGGTAAAGCGCTGCTGGGCCACAAGGTGGGTGATCTTGTGATTGTCTCTACGCCTGGCGGTGTGAAAGAATATACCATCCTCAACATCGAGTAACCCTTCCAGGCGATAACAGCAAGCAATCGACCTGTGGAACCTTTAATTAGGTCACAGGTCGATTTTTTTGCATTTGGAGAAATGAAAAGTATGAAAGCTTTGGTAGCCTTATTAACCAGCCAATAAATCTCTTCCAGGCTTATTCTGATCAATAAAGCGCTAAATTGGTGAAAGTGATGCAAAAAGAAAGAAACAATGTTAAAATGGTTTGCACATATCTTGAGGAGAAAGAGAAACTACATGGCGGAAGAACAGCAAGGGGATATTCAAGTTAGAGTTAACGTGCTATCTGAAGAAGAAGCACGTCGACGGAAGTTACTGGCATTGCGGGAGAAAGGCATCGATCCTTACCCCAATCGTGTACAGCGAACAAATACCATTGCAGATGTTCTGGAACACTTTAATGAGTGGCAGGGAGAAGAGGGAGATCTTATACTAACCGGGCGTATTCGTCTGATGCGTGAAATGGGCAAGGCTGCTTTTGCTCAGATTGAAGATGGCACCGGTCATATACAGGTCTACTTCCGTATCAATGATATAGGAGAAGATGCTTATAAGACTCTCAAGTTATTGGATATTGGCGACTTTGTGCAAGTACGGGGTTTTCTTTTTATCACTCGTACGGGAGAGCGTACGCTGCATGTGCGAGAATACCGCGTGCTTGCTAAAGGGCTGCGTCCTTTACCTGAAAAGTATCATGGGCTTGAGGATGTGGAAGTACGCCAGCGCAAGCGTTATCTGGATTTGATTGCAAATGGCGAGGCAGCCAGGCGGATTTTTGTGATACGTAGTCGCGCGATTTCTGCCATGCGTCGTTACCTGGATGAGCATGGATTTCTCGAAGTTGAAACGCCGATTTTGCAGCCGCTGTACGGTGGGGCCACTGCACGCCCATTTATCACACATCACAATACGTTAGACAGAGATTTATATCTGCGTATTGCAGTAGAACTGTATCTCAAGCGATTGATTGTGGGTGGGTTTGAGCGAGTTTACGAAATTGGACGTGATTTTCGCAATGAAGGTATTGATCGCAGTCATAATCCAGAATTTACGATGATGGAATGTTATCAAGCATATGCTGACTATAACGATATTATGAAGCTAGTCGAGGAGATGATTTGCTCTATTGCTGAGGAGGTGATAGGCTCTGCTCGTATTACTTACCAGGGAACCGAGATCGATCTGACACCACCATGGAGCCGTATACGTCTGCTAGATGCAATTGAGGAATATACGGGTATAGATGTCAATCGTTATCCTGATAAAGAAAGTCTTGCCGCTGCGATGCGTGAGCACGGTTACGAGGCTGATCCAAATTTGGGGCGTGGGCGCTTAATCGATGATCTGAAGGGAATTATGTTCCGCAAGGGTAATGTGGCTTTGCGACAGGCGTTATTCCTGACTGACTACCCTCTAGATGTCTCTCCATTGGCAAAGCAGCATATCGAATTTCCGGGGTTAGTTGAGCGTTTTCAGCCATTCGTTGGTGGTCTGGAACTTGGCAATGCCTTTACTGAATTGAATGACCCGCTCGATCAACGGACACGCTTTGAGGATCAGATGCGCCAGCGCGCTCAGGGCGATGAAGAAGCTCAGGTGCTGGATGAAGATTTTCTGGAAGCTTTGGAAGTGGGTATGCCGCCAACGGGTGGACTTGGTATTGGTGTTGATCGCTTAGTCATGTTACTGTCAGACCAGGAATCAATACGTGATGTGATACTGTTTCCGACGATGCGTAAGACGGTGGAAGAGCAGTAGTAGTATGGAAATGCGATTTCAAGGAGAGATTGCATCTCCAGGAGAAACTGCTTGACATCCCCTCTCTCTAATGCTATAGTTGCTTCTGTCAGCAAGGGCGCTTAGCTCAGCGGGAGAGCGCTTCGTTCACACGTGCGCCGTTGAGGCATGCAATTCGCAGTCACGATA
>JBKPBA010000162.1:0-6087 GCA_046726675.1 Chloroflexota bacterium | reverse complement strand
TCCTCTATGGGAGCGTCTATGCTTTGTACCTTGTTGCTATCAAGACTCAACCATTCCCTGGACCGTTCAACGACCCATTACGCAGTTTTGGCATTCTTGCTTTCCTATTGGTACTTGCAACAGCTACATACTCGCTGCGTCGCCGATTCGTACGCGGATTGCCGGGGATGGCACGCGACTGGCTTTGGATGCATACATGGATTGGGATAACCGCCGTATTGATCGCGTTGTTGCACGAAAACTATGCGCACATCCTGCACGACTATTGTCAGAACGCTAGCTGCCTCACCCAATCTTATTGGGGAACAAGTGCGCTTCTCGCGTTGATCTTCCTGGTTCTTAGCGGCATTTTTGGACGTCTACTCGATACCTGGCAAGCACGGGTAATTGCCCGGGATGCCAGCATGAACGGTGTTGGTATCGCACATGCCCTGGAAGAACGTATCCTGGAATTGGAATACACCGTGGAGAGATTGAGCGCAGGCAAATCCGAACAATTCAAGGCATTTTGCTTGCAGGCGCTCGAAGGGACAGGTAACCTGCCCAGCAAGATGCCAACACTTGAACCAGGCGAGCAGGCAGATTTTCAACGTGCCTATGAGACATTGGTGACTCGCGACAGCCTGACACAATCGCTCCAAAAGCAGAAGCGCGCTCGTTTGATTATCCGTTCCTGGCGATCGGTACACATAGTTCTTGCATGCGTGGCGCTGCTGATTATACTTTTTCACGGTGTGATGGAACTGCTCACAAACGTGTTGCAGATCATCAAACCACTATGAAAATCAAGGAAGTTTTGGATGAGCATGATATACTTCATAAGATCAATACTTTTGGCTACTAGCGTTGCGCTAGAACTGCTATTTAGTAGAGATTGGGCACAATGTCGTCAGGAACTCAATCCCCTGAAAGGGGATGAGCTTGTGTCTAGCCTCGACCGCAACTCAGCAGCCTCTCGCGAGGCAACTGCTTTGGCTTCAACGGCTGACACATCAGGGCACCCTGACAAGGTACCCGTGCTGGCTCAGCATGCCGAGTCAGCAACGTGATCATCGACCGAGAACGTTTTACCCAGGCACGGCCTTCTTGCCTGGAACCCGACCGTTCAGTTGGAAAGGTCCTGTGCAGGCGAACCGTCTCTCTCTAGTGAACCAGAGTGCCTAAGCCTACAGGAAGAGTATAGAATACATACTCGGAATAGTCAAGCGAGTCCGCCTGCGGGCGCCTTTCTTTCCTCCCGATCCCCTGAAAGGAACGGGACTCCAGAAAGGATTTGAGTTGATCAAAATCAAGATAGAATTCAGAGGAGATTTGAACCATGCAATGTCCACAATGTAATGCGCAAATAGATGACGATACCGTTTTTTGTGGCAACTGCGGCAAACAAATTGCCCCATTCCAGGCGAAAGGAGCAACAGTTGCTTATAAAGCCGGAGGGGGCGAAGACGAGCTTCCCACTATACTAACTAGTGGACAAAGTTCACAGCGATCATCATCGCAAACACCAGCAAGAAATTATGTACCTCAACCTGATACTTCTCATCGAGGCGATACCCCTCCCCTCCCTTCGTCACCACCGCCACCTGCCCGCAAGAGCAACACCTGGCGCATAGCATTCATCGCAGTCATGATACTGCTCATTATAGGAGTTGGCACTCTCGGTACCATTGCTCTACTGAAAAACAATACTTCCGTGACACACAACAATTCCGTGAATACTCCACTTGCATCAAATGCCAACGGCGCGGTTAGCTTTAGCGATAGTCAGAATGGTTCTGGGCATAGTAATGTAGTTGCCATAGAAGTGAGGGGCCTGGCTACCCCTCCTGCTGGTTCCCAATATAATGCATGGATCGTTGATACCCAAAACGAACACGCTACTAGTCTTGGCACGCTTACACAGAACAAAGATGGAACCTACACAGCCAAATCTACTGACGGCCGGCAGAACGTGCTCAGCTTAGGAAACAGAGTTGAAGTTACGCTCGAACAAGGCACAGTAACCGTGCCAACAGGCCAGGTGATACTCTCATCAACTTTTCCACCTAAAGCTTTTATACACATCAAGCATTTACTCGTGAGCTTTCCCGACACACCTGGGAAGATTGGATTGCTCGTGGGACTGATAGACCAGGCACAGAAATTGAGCTCTGCGTCCCAGTTGCTGCAAAGTATCTCAGCCAGCCAGAATAGCACTGCGATTCAATGCGCAGCTCAGAGTATCATTGATATTGCCGAAGGTACACAAGGCTCGCACTACCAGTCGCTTGCAAATCAGTGCGCTTCTGAGAATATCGCCGAGGTAGGCGATAGTTATGGCCTGCTGGGCACTGGCGGCTACATCGCCAATGGAGAAGCCCACGCATCGCTTGCGGCGACTCAATCTGATACGACAGTCAGTATTCGCGTCCATGCTGGACATGTAGCTATATGCCTGGAAAATATGAAAGGTTGGATTACGACAATCAATCAGGATGCGCTTGCCTTGCTCAATAATCCAACTGATACAGCAAAAGTACAGGAGATTGTAACATTAGCGAATCACGCTTTTAACGGCTTTGATGCAAACGGCGATGGCAGTATTGATCCGATACCAGGAGAAGGAGGAGCTGTCACGGCATACTATCACGGACAATTGATGGCAGCACTGGTACTCGCACCCGGATCATAACAAGTAGTAGGTTATCACCAGGAATGAGACAGGCAGGAGAACACCTATGCATATCGTTACTGTTGCCGAAATGCGCGAACTGGAAACAAGGGCAGATCGCGAATATGGACTTACTTCACATATATTGATGGAGAACGCGGGTAAGAGCGCGGCTGACATTCTGGCGGCACATATCAATCGCACACACTCATTGGCTGATCTTGAGTTCTTGATACTGGTTGGGCCGGGTAACAATGGAGGAGATGGCCTGGTTATGGGGCGTTATCTGAAGAAGTGGGGAGGGCTGGTCAGTTTGTATCACTGGAAGGAGCAACGACTGACGATCCATGACGAGGATGTTCCGGAGAAAGATACGCAGGAGAAATTAGAAGAGATACTTCAGCGTGCCAGCTATGTGCTTGATGCACTACTAGGTACAGGGGTCTCACGTCCATTGCCTGAAAGCATGCGCAGCCTGTTGGGCCGTGTGCGCCAAGAACGAGAAAAGCGTGACTCCCTACGAGTGGTAGCGGTTGATCTTCCAACTGGCATGAACGCGGACACGGGCGAAGTCGATCCTGGAACAATCCCCTCCGATATAACCATCACCCTGGCCTGCCCCAAACAGGGTTTCTTCTTCTTTCCAGGGCGAGAATATATAGGCAAATTATTCGTGGGCAATATCGGCCTGCCTGCTGAATTAGAACAGCATTTACGCACAGAAATGTTGACAGGTGCGCTGGTAAAGAATTTTTTGCCGAAGCGACCACTCGATAGTAACAAAGGTACATTCGGCAAGGTCATGTTGCTGTGTGGCTCACTCGATTATCCTGGTTCAGCATTTCTAGCAGGCAGTGGCGCAGGACGAGTTGGCGCGGGTCTGGTAACACTTGCGGTCACAAAGCAAATGCACCCCATCTATGCCAGTGCGTTCCATGAAGCGACGTTTGTACTTCTTCCAGACGAAAATGCTGAAAGTTTTGAACGATCTAGCGCATTCATGGAGCATCTGGGAGGCTATCGTTGCTTACTAATAGGGCCTGGTCTGGGTCAAAGTTCCTCTATTCGCGAGGTTATCCTCCAGATTTTAGAGCGATTACGCGCTATGCCAGATGAACAAAGACCTCACCTGGTTATTGATGCTGATGGGCTGAACAATCTCTCGGCACTGGAACGCTGGTGGACGTTGCTTCCAGCAGGTACAGTTATTACACCCCATCCTGGTGAAATGGGTCGTCTATGCAACGGGCTAAAAGTATCTGGAGGCAATATAGATCGGCTGGATCTGGCGCGTAGTAAGGTACGGGAATGGCAGGTCACGCTGGTGCTCAAGGGAGCCTGCACAATTATTGCAGAGCCGAATGGGTATACACGTATCAATTGGTTAGCGAATCCTGCATTGGCAACGGCAGGCACAGGTGATGTCCTTGCTGGTATGATTGCTGGATTGCTGGCACAAGAGGTAACGTCTTTCGATGCTGCCAGTGCCGCTGTCTACTTGCATACGGCTGCCGCTGAGTTGGTCAGTGCCGAGATAGGATTTGCAGGTCTACTGGCAAGTGATCTATTAGCGAAGATACCACGTGCGATGGTTAAATGCGCTATCTCCTCATCTAGATAGATGAATTTTTCAATTCATCACTAGAATTTTGCTCTTTTTGCACTTCATGCGTCAAAAATGAGTTACAATACTGAAGTTTACTTTAGTCACATCTTCTTAAAGTAGTCTTCCAGGGCATTTTAAGGGAGGAGGGTTACATGAGCACCAATCCACCCAATAAAACGAACCGAGCGAGTGGCCCATTAACTAGAAAGGATGTTGAAGACCGTCTCAGTCATATTAGCGGCACAGAGAAATTGAACTTAAGTGACGAGGTGAACTAGTCCAAATCTGTGAACTGATCAAGAAGAAAGCAAATTTGCAGTAGCTCTTTCCTCATTTTCGTTGTTATAGTCCGTAGCATGAATGAGCAAGTGAATAAACCTTATTATGGAAAGAAGAAGAAGACTACACAAGCCATCAAGTAAACAGCTATGAGCTGCACTCCCTCCAACCAGGTAGATTCTCCGTCCAGGCTCACAAGTGGGAAAAGAATAGTTGCCAATCCTAATATAGCCAGTTCCAACGGTTGGAAAACCAGATTCAGTCGAGTTGGATAGAAGAGACTGGCCAACACCAGCACTGGCGCTACAAAGGTTGCGACCTGAATTGAAGAGCCAGCCGTAATCGCCAAACTCAAGTCTACACGGTCTTTCAGTGCAATGATCAGCGCACTAGAATGTTCTGTGGCATTACCTACAATTGGGATAATGACCAGACCAATAAAGACCTGTGACCAGCCTAATTGTTTGGTAACAGGTTCAATGGCACCAACCAGCAATTCACTGTTTAAGGCAGTACCGATGGTAGCTATCATCAGTAACACTACAGCCAGCCACAGTTTAGGAGGATTCTGCTTTTCTATCTTGAGCGCTTCAACTTCAGGAAGCTCCTCCTCTATTGTTCTTTCCTGTTCCTTGAGATGACGCCTTTCAGCATGAACATGAAACACATGCAAGGCGAGATACATTGCATAGACAATCAGCAAAATTATAGCAATGGCGATGCTAATTGATTGAATGCGCCCTGAGTCTTTCACAACAAGTGAACCGGTAGAAGGTATGAGCAGCCCGGCAACTGCCAGCACCATCATCGTGGAATATTGTCCAGCATCACGCGCACTGAAGTATTGTTTACCCCAACGCCATCCTCCAATTGCCAGAGAACTACCAAGCACGAGCAGAGAGTTGCTGATAATTGAGCCGGTAATAGAAGCTTTTACAACGGCAATCAGACCATGCTGAATTGCAAAGATGCCGATGATAATTTCAGGAGCATTACCAAAGGTTGCATTGAGCAGCCCCCCAGCAACTGGCCCGACATGATACTCCAGATCCTCAGTAGCTCGACCGATCACCGCTGCAAGGGGAATAAGACCAATTGCTGAAAAAATAAAAATGGCGATTTCTTGCTGCGGCCCCCAGATCAGATCTATGAGGGGAGCAATAACCGCCAGGCCGAGTAGATAATAGAGCCAACGTGACATAGCATCCCCATAAAGAAAGGCGGAGCTTTTACCGGGATGCGAGACTCCGCCTTGTTGATTTACTCAGCAGCGCTTTCAGCTTCTGTGCTTTCAATTTTGGTTTCGGCGTTTCCGCTGTCTGATTCGTCGACAACGTTTACTGTGATTTGCGGCTCAAGCTTCTGCGCAAGCTTTACCGGCACCTTATAGGAACCGAGCGCACGAATTGGATCAGGTAGCTCGATCATACGCCGGTCAACGGCAATGCCTTCGCTCTCACGCAGGCCAGCAGCGATATCCTGGCTGGTGATTGACCCATAGAGCCGTCCTTGCCTACCGGCACGTGCTTTGAACGTGAGGGAAACCTGACCC
>JBKPBA010000161.1:0-2872 GCA_046726675.1 Chloroflexota bacterium | reverse complement strand
GCCAATGGTAGTCAGGAGACCACCTGGCGAGGGAACACCTTTGGACCCTGTGTTCATGAGCATGAAATTACCCGTGCCGAAGGTGTTCTTCGACATACCTACCTCGTAACAGGCCTGTCCAAAGGTAGCAGCCTGCTGGTCTCCTGCATCGCCTGCCATTTTAATAGGCCCACCGAAGAATTCCGGATCGGTCTCTCCGAAGACCCCACTGGACGCTGCCACAGTTGGGAGCATAGCACGAGGCACACCTAATTCCTTGAGGATGACATCATCCCAATCACCCTTGTAGATGTTGTACATGAGAGTGCGCGAAGCATTGGAGGGATCTGTCGCATGCACCCGACCTTTAGAGAGACGCCACATTAAGAAGGTATCGACGTTGCCGAAAAGTACGTCACCGCGTTCCGCCTTTTCACGTACACCTGCAACGTTATCAAGTATCCACTTGACCTTGGTGCCGGAGAAATACGCATCGGTCACCAGACCAGTACGTTCGCGAATTTCTTTATCGAAGCCTTTTGCTTTCAGGGCATCGCAAATAGGAACGGTCAAGCGGCTCTGCCAGACAATGGCATTGAAAACAGGCCTGCCTGAATTCTTGTCCCAAACGACTGTTGTTTCGCGCTGATTGGTGATGCCAATTGCAGCAACATCTGAGGCAGAAGCTCCTGCCTGTTTCATTGCTTCTTGAGCAACTGCCAACTGACTGGACCAGATCGCTTCTGGATCATGTTCGACCAGGCCCGGCGCCGGATAGATCTGGGGGAATTCTTTTTGTGCGACACTTACTATCGCACCATCGTGATTGAAAACAATCGCTCGCGAACTGGTTGTGCCCTGATCCAGGGCTAATACATACTTTGCCATAGGAAACTCTCCTTCTGCTGTTTAATAAATACAAAGATGTTCCATCGAAGAGCACAGGTATCGATGCCTGCGCAGGAGCTTATATGGAAAAGCTACTGTCAGCAAGAATGCTTTTTTCCGTTCCTCCTTTCACCCATTCATAATAGAGGTATACATTGCCACGATACTGTCCAAAGACACTATTTGTGGCGCAAAGAAACGATCATCTTTTATTACAGATAAAGCTCAGGTCGAGCAGTTGTAACTCGTAATGCGCCAGCGCGAAGCACCGACTGCACTTGCTGAAATGTAGAGATTAAACCAGATCCAATAAAAGGTAAAGGCAAAGCTATATGTGAAACGACGAAAGGAATAACAAGCGCGGGTGAAACGTCGAGCAGATCGACATTGTGACTGTCTAGCGATTCGAGAGCAACTTCCAATCCAGTTGAGTCTACTGCAAATAGACGTTGAATGGTCTCAAGTTCAAAACTTTTGCCGAGAGCGAGAATTCTTGGATTACTTGAGACAATGCCTGCAATATGTAGTTGATGGGCAAGAAAACGAAGACCAGCACTATCAGGGTGAATACCATCAATATGATCGACATTAACATAGACGGCCATTTCACGCTCAAAAGCATGATCCAATAGCGGCCTAAGCTCGAGCAGATTGCAATGACGCAACATGATCGTGGTAATTTGCGGGGCATCCAGAGCGCGTAAAAACTCCATACGGTTTTCAATAACCGGTATGATTTTTTGCCGTTCAGTGACACTGAGTAAAGACTTCGAAGACCGAGTAAGCATGCTGCACCTCACTGTAGTAGTAAAGACAACAAAGCCCCAAGCCCTTTATGATAAGGTAGCTTAGGACTTCTCAATTCACTGTCCCTTGGGCACATATGCAATTGTTTATACTGGTCAACTTTGACGCTTTTTCACGCCTTTGTGTATCACCATTTGAAAGTATACACTGTAGAGATTTAAAAAGTGATAGGAGAACTAACTGTACAAAGGCGATTGGTCTGCTATAATGATAATACTTAGCATCTGGCCTTTTGTCAAGTGCTGTTGGCTGGTATCCACTCATCACTTAGAATTTGTGTGGCTAAAGCCGCCTCAAATGAGAGAGGGAAGAGTTCGGGGACCCGCTATTGCATCCCCCGGATGCGCGGCCCCGAACCCCGGCAGGGGCTTCGCCCCTGCACCCCGTTTTGGTATTAGTAATATGACCAAACAAGAGTTTCTGCGTTTAGCGCGTAGGTTTCCAGTAGCGGCTGCTTTAAAGTCTAATGACGATATCGAGATCGCGTTGAACTCCGATGCTTTATTGCTCTTTATGCTCAAAGGAGATGCTTTTCAACTGAAACCTTTTGTAGAGCAAGCACACAAGCAAGGTAAGGGGTTTGTAGTCCATGTGGATCTTGTTAGCGGCATAGGCAAAGATCGCGCAGGGATCCAGTATCTTCATCAGATCGGCGTTGATGCTATTATCACAAGTCGATCACAGCTTGTCTCAGCCGGTCACGCTGAGGGATTAGTAACGATTCAACGTCTTCTGCTGGTAGACGACTCCGCAATGGAAACAGGAGTGCGAACGATAGCGCGCGCGGCTCCCGATATAGTAGAAGTACTTCCAGGTATTATTTTTCCAGAAATTGCGACGGCCTTACAGCAATTGCTTCCTGGTCCTTTTATTGCTGGCGGTTTTATCCGCAATGCTACAGAAGTTGCTCGTATCCGTGCCGCGGGCGCTATACTGAGCAGCAGTAGTACCTATGCACTTTGGAATCGAACATCAAGCTAGTTGAGGAGAAACAGTGTAATGTCTAACGCACCAAATCTGCTGAGTTTCAGCCGGATTGTAGCAACAGTCCTGGTTTTCGTATTGGTCATAGTCAACCAACCATGGGCCTTTCTAACGGCGGCAGTCGTTTTTTTTCTTGCATCTATCACAGATTTTTTCGATGGTTACCTGGCTCGACGATACCACGTAGTATCTCAACTAGGTGTCTTCCTTGACC
>JBKPBA010000160.1:0-7764 GCA_046726675.1 Chloroflexota bacterium | reverse complement strand
GGTTTGAATATACCATAATGTGGTTCTTACGCAACCTCGCTGATCACTGAAACATTCAACATTTTTTCGTTTTCCCGACCTTCCTGATGTCCAAGTTGAAGAGGTAGAGGTCGCTTTTGAGATCACCCTGACCCTGCGTACCACGTCTCCAATGGCTCCCTGCCCCACCTGTGGGACTCAATCTTCGCACATCCAAAGTCGGTAGACACGCACCCTGCGAGATCTCCCCTCCAGTGGGCGTCCCATCCGTCTCATCCTGCCTGTCCGTCGTTTTTTCTGTAAGAAGAGTACCTGTGCGCACAAGATTTTCGCTGAACGACTCCCAGAGCTGTGTCGTCCTTACGCCCAGCGCACCAACCGGCTGCCAGAAGCCCTCTGTCGGCTTGGACGGGAGCGTCGGAGGTCAAGCCGGAGCCGACGCCGGAAGCGAGCTCGGCCTCAGCGGAAGTCGCGATCCCATCTTGCGTTTAGTGCGCCTCTGCAAACAGTCGACGCCATCTTCCCCACGCGTGATTGGTGTGGATGAGTGGGCACACAAACGCCGACTGCGTTACGGGACGCTGATCTGTGATCTGGAGCGGAGTCAGCCCATTGATCTGCTGCCTGACCGCTCTGTGGAGAGCGTCGCAGCCTGGTTGAAGCAGCATCCCTCTGTGGAGGTGGTCAGCCGCGATGGCTCCTCGGAATATGCTGCGGCTCTTCGCAAAGGTGCTCCACAAGCGCGGCAGGTGAGCGACCGCTGGCATGTGGTCAAGAATCTGACCGCATGTGTCTCGGCGCAGCTCGCCAAGACGCTTGCCCAACTGCGTCGTGCCGACGAATGGCGTCCTGGCCAAACGCAAGCCGTCCAACAGGTGCAACAGGCCCGTCAAGCCGAGCGAACGGCTCGGTATGCACACCTCGTGGAACTGCACACCCAAGGTGTGAAGAGCGGTGAGATGGCCAGGACGCTAGGGATGAGCCAACGCACGATTCAACGGTGGATCGCTACTGGAACCATGCCCTACGCGCGCCGGAAACGACCACGCGCCAGTCTCCTTGATCCTTACAAGACCTACCTGTGGAAGCGCTGGCAGCAGGGGTGTCACACGGGAGCTCAACTGGAAAGAGAACTGCGAGCAAAAGGATACAAAGGGTCGCAACACGGGATCTATCGGTATCTGGAGACGTTGAAAGCAGCGAAGCTTGCTCCCTCCAAGCACCAAAGTGCAGCGAAGCCTGCTTCCTCGATCCAGCCCGATGCACTCTTGACGCTCTCGGCATCGCAGGCCACCTGGCTCTTTTTCCGCCGGTCAGAGGATTTAAAGCCAGAAGAGCAGGAGACCCTGCGACAATTGAGGCAGGCAAGCCCCCAGCTGGAAGTCGCCTACCAACTAGTAGACGACTTTCTGCATATCGTACGTGAGCGCACGGGAGAACAGCTTGACTCCTGGCTCAAAAGAGTGGAGACCAGTCAGCTGCCAGCCTTTCAAACGTTTGTGGCGGGCGTGCACAAAGACAAAGATGCGGTTGTTGCAGGATTAACCCTTCCTTGGAGTACTGGTCCTGTCGAAGGGCATGTCAATCGGCTCAAGCTCATTAAAAGGAGCATGTATGGTCGAGCCGAGTTTGATCTGCTCAAGCTTCGCGTGCTCCATCAAAGCAAAAAGAGTCAGGACAGAAAGCACAAGTACAAGCACAGGCAAGGACCACAAGCGGATCGTCTGAAGAAACCGAGGAGGATGAAAAATGGCACAACCTCTTACCATACCATTATTGGCATCAGCGAGGTTGCGTAAGAACCATAAAATGACGTAGCTTCTTATCTCATCTATTTAGCGCTACCCAGAAGTGATGAAATGGCCGCCGTTTCTCAGATAAAATGGCGCATCTCTCTCGAAAACGGCTTCTGAAGCAGCACGTGTCTATGTAAGCATAAAGTGGCGCAAAACTGAAAAGAGAGACGCGTGATTGGTGTCCTTTGCCATCACTACCACTCTGCGAAGACCCTCTTCTCCTCTCTCACCTTTTTGTGCTCATCGACGCAGCTACCGCCCTCTTCCCCAAATGTGCTGATCATTTGCGATGAGTTTGGGATCAATTGCGTGTCCTAGAGGTGAAAGGGGATTGACCCCTCTCGCACATCGAGTGTGAAGAAGAAAGGACACCATCTATGGACATTACATCGTTAGGACGCACCGGCCTGAAAGTCAGCCGAATCTGTCTGGGCACCGCGACCTTTGGCAACCAGGCAGACGAAGCAACATCCTTCTCTATTATGGATGCTGCCGATCAAGCTGGCGTCAATTTTTTTGATACCGCCGACGTCTATCCGTTCGGCGCTGATTTAGAGAACGTTGGCAAGACGGAGGAGATCGTTGGGAACTGGCTGCGTGAGCGCAAGGCCCGCGACCGCATCGTGCTGGCAACCAAGTGCTACAGCAAGATGGGTCCAGGCCCCAACGACGAAGGATTGAGCCGCCGTCACATTCTTGCCGCCTGTGAGCAGAGCCTGCGCCGCCTCAAAACCGATTACATCGATCTCTATCAGGTGCATGCCTTTGATCCAACCACGCCCATTGAGGAAACGCTGCGTGCCCTTGATGATCTGGTGCACGCGGGCAAAGTACGCTCTATCGGCTGCTCGAACTTCCCGGCTTGGCGACTCGCCGATGCGCTCTGGACCAGCAAACTGCTCAATCTGGCCCGTTTCCAGAGCGTCCAGCCGCGCTACAATCTGCTCTTCCGCATGATTGAGGACGAACTGATCCCGCTGTCTCAGGCTCATAACGTCGGCGTTATCGTCTACAATCCTCTGGCCGCTGGTGTGCTGACCGGACGGTATCGCCAGACGCGTACTCTTGAGCAGAATACCCGTTTTACGCTACAAAACAGCGGAGAACTGTATCAGAAGCGCTATTGGCGCGATCCCATGTTTGAGGCCGTTGATCGCCTTGCCAGCGTCGTAGAGCCGCGTGGCAAAAAGCTTGTCGAGGTGGCACTGGCCTGGGTGCTGTCTCAGCCTGGCATTACCTGTGCCATCCTGGGAGCCAGCAAGCCGGAACAATTCACGGAAAGTGTACGTGGTGTCAATGTTTCATTGGATGAAGAAGAGCGCAACGTCTGCGATGATCTCTGGTACAACCTTCCACGTGAGCGTGATCCCTTCCTTGCGCGCCGGTAAGCCTGATCCTACTCATTCTCCTATCACAGCGAGCAGTTCCAGGAGGATACCCTTATGGCCCTGACCTGATCTGGAGGATCAGAGCCATGCAAATAGACACGCCGCTTCGCCAGAGCTATCCTGTTCTGCCAGACTCTGACAGAGAGAAGCATCCCTCTTCCCTCAATGTGCTGATCATCTGCGATGAGTTTGGGATCACTGGTGTGTCTTAGAGGTGAAAGGGGATTGACCTCTCTCGCACATCTCGTTTGAATAGGAAAGGACACCATCTTATGCGAAACCTTATCGAATGTACTCTCGTCTCGTTAGACGACGTTTTCGCAGGAGCAGCCATCTCCCGATTTGCTCCCTACCGCGACCCGTGGGCTGACAGGATCAATGCTATGCCAAAGTATGTCTTCTCCTCGACGTTGGAATTTGCCAACCATTTAGTTGAGGAAGCCAAATTGGACGGCGCTTTCAAGCTGGGAACGCGGCCAATGCGCGAAGAGAGGAGCGCAAGATGAACGTGACAGTTCTCCTCGTTCATGGAGCCATGAATACCCCGTGGATATGGGAACCGGTGCAGGAGCGCCTCACGGCTCAGGGCATCGCCTCGACGGCGGTGCAGTTGCCGAGTAGTCACCCCGATAGTAGTGCCGTGCAGGATCTCGAGGCCGATGTCGCCGTCTTGCGGGCGGCCATCGAGGCCGCACCTGGTCCGGTGGTGCTCGCAGCTAACTCCTACGGCGGCGTACCAGCCACCTGGGTGGCTGGGGAGACGGCGAAGGTCACAGAGATCGTCTACATGGCCGCCTTCCTTCTGGAACCGGGGCACTCCATCCTGGACTGGCTGGGCGGCGCCTTCCCAGACACCTGGGAGTTTTCGTCTGACGGTCGGGCGCTGAAGTTCGGCGATGTGGAGAGCGGTCTCCTCAATGGTGTGGATCCTGCCCTGGCTACCGAGGTAGTAAAGCGGCTCTACTGGGTGAGTGTGGAGGCCTTCAGCCAGCCACTGCCCACTACACCAACCGAGACAAAAGCGACCTATATCATCACCACCCAGGATCGCGCCCTGCCACCCGCTGCCCAGGAAACGATGGCGTTACGTACGACGCGGACAGTCAGGGTCGCCTCTGGACACTACCCGCATCTGTCCCACCCGGACGAGGTCGTTGCAGTCTTGGTTGATGCCGTTGCCCGGGCGGGTGCCTGAACGGCCTTTCCATCCCAGGCTGCAATCCACGAAGGATCTACGAAAACGGGTCAAGGTCAAAGACAGATGAGTCAGGTTGAGGTAGGACGAGGATCGCCCTACCTCAGAGAAGGAGGCTATGCAAAAGAGGGTATCAGGGGTCACCGCCTCTCGAACAAGAGCCGTATCAACGAGCTGCTCGAAGGTGACGATTTTGCCGTTCCGTACCATAAAGGTATGCGCGAAGCGCACGCGCGACGGCTTGCCCGTGGCTTTGTTACGAGCCGTTTATGCCAGACTCTGACAGAGAGAAGCATCCCTCTTCCCTCAATGTGCTGATCATCTGCGATGAGTTTGGAGTCAACTTGCTGTCTTATGAGTGCAAGGAGATCGATACCTCTTGCGAATCAAGGTGAAAAAGGGAAGACGATTCCCAATGAATAAGCAGCGAAAGGAAATGAACATATGACAACTGCATCGACATCCACATTTTTGTTACAGAACAAGCATGCCGTCATCTTTGGAGCAGGTGGTGCCATAGGTCAGGCAGTGGCCAAAGAGTTTGCTGCCCAGGGGGCCACGGTCTTTCTCTCTGGCCGCCGGCTTGCCACGGTTGAGCAGGTAGCGGCGAGGGTTCAAAAAGACGGCGGGATCGCCTACGCCGCAGAGGTCGATGCCCTGGATGAACGGGCAGTGCAAACCTACCTCGATGGCGTGGCACAGCAGGCCGGGAGCATTGATATCCTCTTGAATCTGACGGGACCACAGCCAAAGGACTATGGCAATGGGTCCAACACGTTGGAACTTCCCCTTGAGCAGTTCCTGTTGCCGCTCTCCACTCTGGTCCCGTCGCAATTCATCACGGCCCGTGCCGCCGCCCGACACATGGTCCGGCAGCACTCAGGAGTCATCCTGTTTGTCACAGCCGGCCTTCAGATGACAAAAACGCCCAACGTTACCGCCATTAGCGCCGCCTTTGGTGCCATGGAAGCGCTCGTGAGATGTCTGGCAACGGATCTGGGGCCTGCGGGAGTCCGAGTGGTTGGCATTCGTTCCGGGCCCATGGTGGAGACCAGAACCATCCAGCAAGGAATTGAGCGTGTCGTCAACACCATGGGTGTCACGCCCGCGCAAGTGGTGGCGCAGTTTGAACAGGCAACCCTTCTGAGGCGTCTCTCGACCGCTGCTGACACGGCACGGGTGGCCGCTTTTCTCGCCTCGGATGGAGCGCGAACGATGACCGGGGCTCTGGTGAATGCTTCAAGCGGAAGAATCATCGATTGATCTATCGAGCTGTGAAGAGGCGTAAGTGCGATGGGAAGATATATTCGTCGTTGATGGTAAAACACGATAGTGAAGAAGGAATATATGCTACAAGAATCTCACGAAAAAGCGAGGCGAGTCTGGGTCCTGGTGCTTGCCTCGCTGGCATCATTTATGGTCTCGCTCGATGCTCTGGTCGTCGCGACCGCGCTTACCACGATTCATCGAGACCTGGGCGTTTCTATTGAGGCGTTAGAATGGACCGTCAACGCCTATACGCTGAGTTTCGCGGTGCTGCTCATTCTGGCTGCTGCTCTGGGTGACCGCTTAGGGCGGCGGCGCATGTTCGTTGCTGGCCTCCTGCTGTTTGTCGGAGCATCGGCTGCCTGCGCGCTCGCTCACAACATTGGCTGGCTGATCGCTGCGCGCACCATCCAGGGATGCGGCGCTGCGCTGGTGGCACCGCTGGCGTTGACGCTGCTGAGCGCGGCCTTTCCACCGGAGCAGCGGGCGCGGGCGCTGGGAATCTTTGGCAGCATCGCCGGTCTGGCCCTGATCGCCGGTCCAGTCGTGGGAGGGTTTATCGCTCAGGGTCTGGCCTGGCAGTGGATCTTCTGGCTCAACGTGCCTATCGGCCTGCTCGTCGTTGCGCTCGCGCTCAGTCGCGTCCAGGAAAGCTTCGGGCCGCGTACTTCGTTTGATCTCGGCGGCCTGCTGAGCATTTCGGGTGCTGCCCTGGGCATTGTGTGGGGGCTGGTGCGCGGGAACAGCGCCGGCTGGGGCAGCTTTGAGGTCGTTGCAACGCTGGTGGCCGGTGGGCTGCTCGCCATTGTCTTCGTTGCCTGGGAACTGCGTGCTCGCGCGCCAATGGTGTCGATGCACTTCTTTCGCTCCCGCGCCTTCTCTGCGGGCAGCGCGGCGGTCTTCTCACAGACCGCCGCGCTGGTCGGTTCCATCTTCTTGATAGCGCAGTTTTTTCAGGTGGCACAGGGCAACGGACCGCTGGGAGCGGGGCTGCGCCTGCTGCCCTGGACCGCGACGCTGTTCGTGATCGCCCCACTGGGCGGTGCTCTCGTCAACCGGGTCGGCGAACGAGTCCTCACTGCTGGCGGACTCCTGCTGCAAGCCATTGGAATGGCCTGGATCGGGCTGATCGCTGCGCCTGGCCTTCCCTACGTGGAAATCATCGCGCCGATGCTCGTCGCCGGCTGTGGCGTCTCGCTAGCCATACCCGCCATGCAGAATGCTGTAATCAACGCGGTGAGAGCAGGTGACATCGGCAAGGCTTCCGGCGCTTTCAGCATGTTCCGTCAGCTTGGCGGTGCGTTCGGTGTAGCGATCCTGGCGGCAGTGTTTGCCGCGACGGGTAGCCTTGGCTCTCCCCAGGCTTTCAGCAGCGGCTTCGTGAGCGCGCTGAGCGTCGCCGCTGCCCTCTCGCTCCTGGGAGCGATCGCCGGCCTGGTGCTGCCCGGCAGGCGGGTCAAAGCCATGGAGCCAGCGGAGAGTCAGACAGCCGCTATGCACGAAGAAGCTGTGAGCCAGTAACATCCTCCAGAAAACCGATCTTCATGCTTCCTGGCCTCCCGCTTCCCCTTCAATGGTGGACGGGAGGCCAAAAGCGGCGAAACTGGCCACATCCAGGAACACAACGATGCTGCCGATCTGTGCGCCTTCCACTCCCAGAACCCACAGGCTAGAGAGCTGATAGCCGTCTTCCCCATCTTCCCGCCGGTAGAGCCCGCAAGCCGGGCAGCCATTGGCGCGCGTGGGCAGCAGCCGCCATTGTTTGCCGGGAGTGAAGATCCGAAGCTGGAGCAGAGTAGCAATATCCGTTCGTCCCTGAATCCAGAAAGGAAGCGGCGGCATGGTCAACCACGCATCCTCTCGCAGCAGGGCCACCAGGCCAGGGATATCCGCCTGCCGCCACAGGGTCATGTAGCGCTCAAGCAGGTGTTGTAATTGGGGGCGAGGCTGCGCAACCGGAGTCTTGCTTCCGTTTTCTTGAGAGCGCTGATGCAACGTCTGTCGGGCTCGCTGCAAAGCGGAGTTCACGGCGGGAACGGAGAGGTCAAGCCACTCGGCCACTTCAGAGGCCTTCCACTCCAGCACCTCGCGCAAGAGCAGAACGGCCCGCTGGGCAGGTGTTAAGTGCTGTAACGCTCCC
>JBKPBA010000159.1:0-6596 GCA_046726675.1 Chloroflexota bacterium | reverse complement strand
AGTCTACACAGCGGAGGATCTCAAAGGCAAGGTTGGTCATATGTCGATAGGCGTACCCCTTCCTCCGCACATCGAGAAAGGCATGGGGCGGCGCGGTCCTCTAGCTGAAGGCAAGGTGCGCTATTATGGCGATCCCGTTGCCGTCGTAATCGCTCAAGACGCGTATACCGCCTATGACGCTCTCGAGTTGATCAATGTAGACTACGAGCCGCTTCCCTCAGCTATTGATGTTGAGCAGGCGATGCAGCCCGACGCACCTGTACTTTACGATGAATTCGGCACCAATGTGGCTTTCTCTCAACATCCATCAACTGATGAGATAGATAAGGTCTTTGATCAGACAGTTGCTGAGGGGGGTATCGTTGTCAAAGCTCGCCTGGTCAATCAACGTCTTATCCCGAATCCGGTGGAGACACGGGGCGTAGTAGCCGAATTCCGTAAGGCAGAGAAGAAGTTGACGATGTGGAGTTCGACACAGTTGCCACACGTTCTGCGCAACTATCTGGCCGAGCAATTAGGACTGCTCCAGTACCAGTTGCGAGTGATTGCACCCGAAGTTGGAGGTGGCTTTGGCTGCAAACAAGATATCTATCCCGAAGAGACGCTTGTCGCCTTTGCCGCCATGCAAACGGGCCATCCCGTGAAATGGATTGAGGATCGCAGGGAGAGTTTTACCGCCACCATTCATGGGCGCGGCCAGGTCGACTACATCGAGGCCTGCGCTACGAAAGATGGCAAGGTGACAGGGCTGAAGGTCCACGTCATTTCCGACCTCGGTTCGTATCTGCAATTCTTCACCGATATCATTGCGTTGGCCCTCACGCTACCGATGGTCGACGGCTGTTATGCTATTGCCCACACCTATACCGCTCTCGATCTCGTTTTCACCAACAAGACGCCCACCGATGCGTACCGCGGCGCCGGGCGTCCAGAAGCAACCTATTTGATAGAGCACGCGATGAACCTGGTAGCTCGTGAACTGGGCAAAGACCCGGCTGAGGTACGCCTGACCAATTTCATCAAACCGGAGTCGTTTCCGCACAAGCTCTCGGCTGGTGCTACCTATGATAGCGGCGCGTACGCCACCGCTCTCGAAAAGGCCATGGCACTCATCGACTACGAACACGTACGAGCCGAGCAAGCCCACAAACGTGCGGAAGGCAAACTGGTGGGAATGGGCCTCTGCACGTACGTGGAGATTTGCGGTCTCGGTCCGAAAGGCTCCACTCCTTACGGGGCCTTTGAGAGCGCACGTGTGCGCATCGAGCAGACAGGGACGGTGATGGTATACACCGGCATTTCTCCCCATGGACAGGGATCGGAGACGACCTTTGCACAGATTGTCGCCGATGAATACGGTATCCCTATCGAAAAAGTGATGATCTTACATGGAGACACCGACTCAACGCCCGAAGGCCGCGGCACCTATGCGAGCCGCTCAACAGCTGTCGGTGGGCCAGCTCTCTTCACCGCCTTGCAAAGGCTCAAGGAGAAGATGAAGAGTATCGCAGCCAGTCTTCTGGAGACCAGCGCCTCAGATGTCACGCTGGAAGAGGGAAAATTCTTCGTCACCGGCTCACCTCAAAAATCGGTCGCGTTCGACGAGGTTGCACTGATCGCCAATACCTCAAACTCGCTCGCCAAAGGGATCGAACCTGGACTGGAGACAACGGCTTTCTTTGAGGCGGAAAATTTCACCTTTCCGTTCGGCGCGCATATTTGCACGGTGGAAGTCGATAAAGACACTGGCGAGGTGGAGATCACGCGCTACGTCGCCGTAGACGACTGCGGCCGCCAACTCAATCCGATGATCGTCGCAGGCCAGGTTCACGGTGGCATTGCGCAAGGCATCGGCCAGGCACTGTATGAGGGCGTCGTCTATGGCGAGGATGGGCAATTACTCACGGGATCACTCATGGATTATGCGCTGCCGCTCTCCCCAGAACTCCCAGACTTTGAGCTTGATCATACGGTGACACCAACGCCTGTCAACCCACTAGGTGTGAAGGGAGTCGGCGAGGCGGGCACGATTGGCTCGACTCCGGCAATTGCTGCTGCTATAGAGGACGCGCTGGGTGAGGCATACATCGAGATGCCTTTGAGACCCGAAAAACTGTGGAAGATCATTCACCAAAGGCAATGACCGTCGGGAAAATGAGCTGCGATAGGTATGCTACACCAGAGAGCGAGTAACGGTTATGTTGCAAAAATCTGGGAGGGATGCTATGGCCGTGAAGGCCCATCTTCCTATTCAGCTTAAGCCGCTACTACAAACAGGCTGGCGATGAGGGTGACTTGGTCCTTGATGTCTCTCCTCCCCACGCTGTGTACCTGTCCTATCCTAATCATATTCATGACCTCGTATCCCGGGCACGCGTTCTCCATGCCATCTCGAAGGAAAAGAAGCCCATCCCTGGCTTGACCAATCGCTTGATAAAAGATGGTCTTGCTCGACCAGATTGTTCAAGTATTTGACCTGCCGAAGTTCGACTGCTTCGGGAAGGATTCCAGCGGCTTTGAGTGCCGCAATGGCCTTAGGATAGGGCGCATATTTATCGACATTGATCACGCGAGGAGCCGACATGATGGTGTTGGGGTCAGCCACAGTTGCGGGTTTGGCCACCTGTTCCTCGATCGGGCGCACCTCAGCAGCTGAACTAGCCGTGGAGTGCAGCGCTTTGACGCGCGAAGCGTTTGGAGGCCTCGGTCGGCATCGCGGGTTGGACTCAGGAGCAACACGAGCGTGTTGCCTTGCGAGTCGACGACCCGGTAGAGGTACGTCCACGTTCCTTTGATCTTGATGTAGGTTTCATCCACGCACCAGGAGTCATTGGTGGCTTTGAGGTGTGGCCAGCAGGGTTTTTCCAACTCTGGGTATATTGCTGGACCCAACAATAGATCGCGGTATGATCGAGCCGCGTGTCCACGCTCGGCCATCATCTCTTCCAGGTTGCGGTAGCTCAATGAGTAGCACAAGTACCAACGGACGCAGAGGAGAATAATCTCGGCTTCGCGCATGACGCCATTTACACAGATTCTGCTGGTGGCCTTCTGGTACCTACTGTTCTTGCCCTTGCGGACCGCGTTCGCGTCAATCCCTAGCTCGTAGTCTTGAGGATCGCTGCCAGCCATATACCAACTTTTCATATGATGTCTATGCGGTTGAGTGCTCTTGACCACCAAGGAAAGATCCAGACCCGCGACGCACCTCTTCATCATCTCCCATGGGCGTCAAGAGAAAGGCACCTATCCGGGATGAGGGAGTCGTGTTATAGCCTTTGCCCTAGAACCGAAAAGACGGTATCTTTGGCAACGAGGTCATCCGGGGAGGTCGGCTCCTGGGTGAACTCCTTGAGGATACGCATCGCGGTGAAGCCTGCATCCTCGTAGAGCTTGATCGCCTGTGCTGGTGTATACCAGCAGCCAGCTGGAGAGCGGGAATGGTGCTCCGATTCAATGATTTCGCCCTCGCGAATGACCTCGTAGCGATCCTCGGTATGCTCAAGTTGGTGCGCCAGATCGTAGGTAGCACGTGCCCAGCGGCGGATGAGTAGCCCATCTTCGGGCCTGACCTGTTCGGCCACTATCTTCCAGTCCACCGCAACCATCGAATCCGTTGCTGCCCCGTCCCAGGGAATCATGAAAGGCATGACCAGGGTGCCCCCCGGCTCAAGATGGCGCCAGAAACGCCTCATAGCTTCAGCAGCATCGTGAGGATCGGTGACGAGTTGAAAAGAAGAGGACGGTACCATAATGGTGCGATACCTTCTTGGGAGCTCAAGCGACTCCATGGGTTGTAGGTACAGCGTGGGATGCAGGCCAAGCTTCAGCGCTTTCATGCGGCAAATCTCCAACATCTCTGGCGAGGAATCTACTCCATCGATATCGATGCCATCAGCCAGGTAGTCCAGCAACAATCGGCCCGTGCCACACCCAATATCCAGAGCCGGTTGGCCGCTTGCCTGAATAATGTCTCTGTAGAAAGGTCTGTCCTCCCAACCAGAGGTATCACCACGGAGTAGATCCCACGCTTGGGCAATCAAACCTCTATATTCGTAATCTTCCGCGTTCATCTGTTGTCCTTCCTCTCCTGACAATCTGCTTGCCATCATTCAACCTCTTCAACAAGCTAGATAGTCCTGATAGGTGCGAGAGCTTGTGTTACTGTAATGGTATATCCAACTACACTTCCGGCCCGAACAGCTCATCTAACCTATCCATCATAGCACGCTGCATCTCAGTATCCGCATGGGTGTACAATCCCAAGGTGGTCTCGATATCGTCATGCCCTAACAGCTCCTGAACGAGGTTGGCAGGCATTTTCATCACCATAATCAAGAGTGTCGCCGCGCTATGCCGCAAATCGTGGATACGCATGCGCGGGAGTCCAGCGCTCACTAGCAGACGATGGAAGGCCTTGATCGTGGCGGCAGGATGGCGATACTCTCCAAACGCGTTGCTAAACACCAGATCGCGGTCCTGCCATAGGTCCCCTGCCTCAAGGCGCGTCACTTCCTGGCTGAGCCTGCACCTCTGCAGAGCCTGCATCACAAAGCGAGGCAGAACGATACTGCGCCTGCTCTTCTCCGTCTTGGGTTCGCCCTCGATAAAGCCATGCCTGCTGATATAGGTCACCGTACGCTCGACCTGCAGGATCCTCTCTTCAAAGTTGATGGCGCTCCACCTGAGAGCGGCAATTTCACCGTGCCGCATGCCGGTCGTTAAAGCAAGCACGATCAGCGGTTCCAGTGGATGGCCGCGTGCAGCCTGTAAGAGCCTGACTGTCTGTTCCTTGGTCAGTGTCTGCGGTGTATGCCGCCCCTCGCGCGGCAATGTGACCAGGTCACAGACGTTGCGCGGGACCAGCTTCCAGCGCACCGCATTGCCGAGGGCTTTGTGCACGATCTTATGGAGATTGCGGATACTGCTTGGCTTCCATCCCTCATCGAGCTTTTTGGAATACAACTTCTGTATGTGTTGGGGAGCCAGCTTCTGGAGTTGGATATGACCTATGGCAGGTAGAATAGCGCTGTTCAGGAGAGATTCTTGCTTCAAGTAGGTCGTGGGACGAACCGCTTGTTTCTGAATGTGCTCAAACCATTCCTGCAGATATTTCCCTGTCGTTTGGTGTGATGCGGTCACCAGTGTCCCCTGTCGTATGTCACTCTTCATCTGCTCTAAAAAGGCGTACGCTTCCTTTTCCGATTTCGCATACCGCTCCAGTCGTTTCCCCGTTTCTGGATCCTTCATCGCTGCAACCCAGCGTTTCCTGCCTTCACTTCGGCGCTGGTACACAGACCCACCACCATGAACACTGCGCTTTCGCTCTTTGCGCCTTTGCCCATGCTCACGACCATCGGCTGACTGCTGATTGTCCGTCATGCGAGAGAACCTCACTTTCCGTTCACTGCAAAAAAGACCGCCCCGCTTCGCTCCGGAACAACATTCCAGTATCGCGGAATATTTCTCACACCCTCACTCGTGGGAAGCATGCTTCATTCACTTCCGCTCTGTTCTGCTAACCAAAGGGTACCTGGCAGGTAGAAACGCTCGAGGCCATCGTGCAGGAGCTTCACACCGATGGTGTAGCGCAGCCGCTCCTGCCGCTCTGGCGCCACAAACTCGATGATGTTGAAATTCCGCCGGTTGCCAGTAAGCAGGCCCGGACCGTCTATTGTCTCAACACAGGGAGTGTGTGTAAAGCGGAGCAGGTCAGCTTTGTGTGCCCCCATCGCCTGGCGCAATTCGTCGGTCAGCACCCCGGCGGGGGCTTGCACGTGCAAGCCATCGGATTCAACCGAGAGATGTATCTGCAGACGAGTCAGTTCGGAGAGCAGCAGCATCAGCATCATAGCACGAATTCCTCCCATCCTTCGGGTAATGGTGTCCTGGGTGAAGGGTTGGTGAAGGGTTTCCTCTCGCTAAAATTGTGCTCTCCTTCAGCTTCTGATGCTGTCTGAGGCACATTTTCAATGGATGAGCCGGTGAAGGGTGTGAAGGGTTTCTCGTGGTTTTTGCCTATATAGTGGCCTTTTTTTGCGTTTGGGGAAAAAACCTTGCGCAACCCTTCACACCCTTCACCCTCCTGTGTTTCATCTATGCCTTCATTGGCTTCTAAAGCTCCTTCAGGGGACATCGAGGCAGAATCCAAACCCTTCACCAACCCTTCACCGACAATTCCCTCTTGTGTGTTTGTTGTGGCTTCGGAAGCCCATGGAGAAGATGAAGGGTCGGAATCCAAACCCTTCACCAACCCTTCACCAGCAGTCACTATCCCAACTCCCTGATAGACCCTTCCAATTTTGGTCGTCTTCTTCTCAAAGCGCCGGCTGATCTCGTTGCCAAACAAAGTGGCATTCATGCCTCTCCCGAACTGATTCTGCTCACACCAGGCTTTATAAGCCTCATACAGGACACTCGCCTTGACTGAGACGTCGGGTTGTATGAGACAACGTTCAGTGAGAAAGTGCAGGATTGTGTCCTCCTCGTCGCGGTACTTCTCAGTCGCTAGAGAAATGGAGGCGGGAATGGCAAGTCCCAGCTGTTGAAAGGCAAGACAGCCCTGTACCAGCCATGCCAGAATACCACTGCGCTCC
>JBKPBA010000158.1:0-8506 GCA_046726675.1 Chloroflexota bacterium | reverse complement strand
GATGAGGGCGTCTGGCGATTGGCCAGCCTGGACGTCATTTACGAAAAAGACAGGCTTGCACCGGTGAATCCCTCTGATCAGTTGACGATTGACCGAGAGGAACTTCAGAGATATCGCCCGTCCTACCGGTTTCTCTGCTACACCCTCCAGAGCATTGGACGAAAGATCGACCCGATGCTTCCCGGCGATGACCGGCCAGACCTGGTCGCTGCTTTATACGCGGAGGCAGAAGACTGGCTGATCACGTAGATTTACTCCGCCAGATATTTACAAAGAATTTCTTTTGTCTAGCCTCAGGAATATACTCCATGACACAGTCAGATGCATCCTTTGAGCGTCCCAGACCCAGGCGCCCACTTAGTATCGGCGCAGGAGCGCTTGTCGTGTACGATAAGCGTGTGCTACTCGTGCGTAACATCCGTGGCGTTACCAAGGGCCGCTACTTATTACCGGCGGGGCGCGTCAATCCTGATGAATTGCCCGACCAGGCTGCTGCACGTGAGACTTTCGAGGAGACTTCACTGCGGGTAGAAATCGATGGGCTGATGGGGGTGCGTATCTGGGTAATGGACGATGGCGAACATAATTATTTCTTTATGTTTCGTGCGAAACTACTCTCTCCCATTAGCGACCTGCGGCCCAACCTGGAGGAAATCGATGATGCGCGTTTCTTCACAAAGGAAGAGTTGGATGCATTAACCGTTGATGAAACCTGGGCGGGCGCCATCGCTATCGCCTACAAAGCGCTCGAGCCAGGTGCCAGCGTATGGCCTAACGACGCAGGTCTTTCTGAAGATTCTGGCGTCGATTCTCCTGAGCGCTGGCGCATCTGGATGTGATTGGGGTGATGATGCACATTAACCATTTGACGCGGACATCAGAACATCCACCGAAAGCCGATAAATCGGCGATGTGCGCGATAAATCGGCTCCTACTGATGTCCGAATTCATATATCAATCACCATAATTGGTCCATACAAGGTTAGCCGCCTGCTGGACCGCCCTCTAAGCCTGGCTTTGTCATACTCGCCGGGTCAAGGATGCGATCTAATTCTTCTTCTGAAAGATTAGTCTTCTCGCGTGCCACTTCACGTACAGTCTTGCCTGTTTTGTAGGCTTCTTTCGAGATGTTGGCGGCTGCATCATAGCCGATGACGGGAGCCAACGCTGTGCTGATCGCCAATCCGCGTTCGACCATCTCCGGCCCTCTGGTTGTGGCCTTGATGCCCTTAATGCACTGTTCCGTAAAGTTCCGAGTCACTGAGGCCAGCAAGCTTATCGACTGCAAGAGGTTGTAGGCGCTAACAGGCATCATGACGTTGATCTCAAAATTGCCGGACTGTCCAGCAATCGTAATCGTTGTATGATTGCCCATCACCTGCGCGCAGACCATAGTGACAGACTCAGCGATCACCGGATTAATCTTGCCGGGCATAATCGAACTTCCAGGTTGTACGGCGGGCAAATCGATTTCGCCGATGCCTGCGCGGGGACCGGAACCCAACCAGCGAATATCGTTGGCAATTTTCATGAGACTGACTGCCAGTGTATTGAGCGCACCACTGGCCTCAACGATACTGTCTAGAGTACTCTGCGCCTGGAAGTGATTACTTGTCTCGCGCACGGTGATGCCGTCTATCTCTGAAAGACGACGACACACCAGTCCGGCAAACTCAGGATGAGTATTGACGCCTGTGCCGACGGCAGTACCACCAAGCGCTACCTCCGAAAGTTCGTTTTGAGCATGACGCAAACGAGCAATACCACGTTCGATCTGGCCCGCATATCCTTGAAATTCCTGGCCAAGACGAATTGGCGTTGCATCTTGCAAATGTGTACGCCCGGTTTTCACTACTGGCATAAATTCTTCGGCCTTCTGTTCCAGGGCATATTGCAGTTCTTGTAGCGCTGGTATCAAGTCATGTTCGATGCTGATCAATGCCGAAAGATGAATGGCTGTGGGGATCACATCGTTTGACGACTGCCCAAAGTTCACATGATCGTTAGGATGTACTTTGCGTGAGCCGCGTGTGCCACCCAGCAGTTCACTGGCGCGGTTAGCTATAACCTCGTTGGCATTCATATTGGTCGAGGTGGCGGAACCCGTTTGAAAAATATCCAGGACAAAGTGGCTATCAAGCTTACCGTCGATTACTTCTTGCGCGGCTTGCACAATCGCCTCGGCGATCTGTGGATCAACTGTGCCAAGGCTTTCATTCACCTGTGCAGCGGCCTGTTTGATCTGTCCAAGCGCGCGAATAAACTGTCGCGGGAAGCGCAAATCGCTAATCGGAAAATTGAGTACGGCACGGTGGGTACTTGCACCCCAATAAGCATGTGCCGGAACTTGCATCTCACCCATCGAGTCACGTTCGATACGGGTTTCCTCTGTGGTGCTCATAGTGATTCTCCTCGTTGAGTATACTGTTTAACAGTGACATTATACCACCGTATCAGTATGCACTTTATCTCATCGTAACGATCTTGTAACGGTTCTGTTATACTATAGCAGTAGAATGAAGGTGCAATACTGTCATATCTATATCTTCTCGTTCATCTGCTGCTGTCACATATCTATACAAGCAGGAGAGCCAATCTACTGATAAAGGTAAGATATATGAATCTATTGGATACTAAACAAAAGAGCGCGAGCAGAGCCGTTGACTCCAACGCCGCGAATACGCGCTTAACTGGCTCCTGGCTCATCATTGCCCGTGCTGTGTGGTTGGTGCTGGTTATCCCCAGCCTGGGACTCTTTATTGCCAATCTCTTCGCATATGAGCAGCAGCTCCAAAGGCCGTGTGATGGTCCTATCTTGTGTAACCTCGTCGGAGCACTGACTACAAAGCAACTCCAGGCGTTCTCTACTAGTGACTTCTCAGTGAGTGGGTATGCTGCTCTGCTCACCATCTCTCTCGCGATCATCACAGCGATCTGGTGTTCGATCGGTTTCCTCATTTTCTGGCACCGATCCGATGATTGGTTGGCGCTGCTTGCCGCCTTTTTTCTTGTGATGTTCAGTATCACTCCTGCAGGAAACAACCCTGGCTTTGTGATACTATTCGTCTATCCCGTCCTCGCTTTGCCCATCAGTCTCGTGGGCTTTCTTGGGCAAATCTCCATTGGTGTGTTCTTTTCGTTCTTCCCCAATGGACGGATTGTCCCGCGCTGGATGGGTCTTGTCCTGCTGCTCTACATCATCAATGCATTCTTAAACAACTTCCCTTCCCCCACGTCAACTTTCGAAATGAATTGGCCGACGTGGATCAATCTGCTGGTTGCTCTGGTTTTCCCAGGAGCCATCGTCGTTTCGCAAATCTACCGCTACCGACGCGTGTCCACTCCTCTACAGCGCCAACAGACGAAGTGGATTATGTTAGGAGCAGCGGTGGCGGTCGGGGTTGTCATAGGGTTACAGGTTATAGGCTTGTTCATCTCATCCAGTGTCCAGCAAAATCCTTTGGGTGGAGTAATTGGGGTGTTTGTTAGTTATATCTTCTACATCGCCGTACTCTTGATCCCGCTCTCGATTGGGTTCTCGATTTTGCGGTATCGGCTGTACGATATCGACGTGCTGATCAACCGTACACTGGTCTACGGTACGCTGTCAGTTTTGCTGGCCCTGGTCTATGTTGGACTTATCTTTGGATTGCAATACCTGCTGCGGGGGATCATCAGCCAGAATAACGATGTCGCCCTCGTGGTCTCTACACTTGCTATTGCCGCCCTCTTCCAGCCCTTGCGCCATCGCATCCAGGCCATCATTGACCGCCGTTTCTACCGTCGCAAGTATGACGCGGCTAAGATCGTGGAGATGTTCAGCGCCAAGCTACGCAATGAGGTAGACTTGAGCCAGTTGAGCGAGCACCTCATCGCGGTGGTGCAGGACACGATGCAGCCAGCGCACGTCTCGTTGTGGTTACGCGAGCACAGCCACGAAAGAAAACCAGACACCCAGGTGTAACGGAGGTTTTACAAGCGTGCTGATGTTGCAAAATCCTTCTCCGCTGGTTTCCGCCACATCCAGCCGGCTCCAGCGACCATCAGGCTGAGAAGAGCGCAGATGAGCAGGCCGATGGAAGCACCATAGAGACCTGACAACCAGCCAGCCAGTAGATTGCCCAGCGGGAGGCTGCCGGTGAAGAAGAATATAAACACGCTCATGACGCGCCCGCGCAGGTGGTCCGGCGCGACCGTCTGGAACGTAGTAATGGCCAACGCGCCAAAGACGGTCTCCGCAACGCCAAGACTCGCGATCAGCACCAATGATAGGAGATAGATGTGCGAGACCGCAAAAACCGCCTCTAACAGACCGTAGACCAGCGTGCTGATCAGCACGCGGCGGATCGTTGGCCGCTGGTTGCTCCAGGCCAGCCACAGCGCCGAAATCAACGAACCAACGCCGAGTGCGGCAGAGAGAAAGCCAAAGCCCCTTGCTCCGACATGCAGCACGTCTGTGGCGAAGAGGGGGAGCACGACATTGAAGTTCTCACCGAAGAGCAACACCAGGCCAACCACGAGGAGCACCAACAATACCGCAGGCGCTTTCCAGACGTAACCCAGGCCCTCGCGCAGGCTCTGCCAGGTATTCTGCCGCTCGCCCACGCTTCTGTGTTGAAGTGCCTGGGCGTGCAGTTCGTGAATGTTGATCAGCGCCAGGCCCACAATCACCGCGAGAAAGCTGAGCGCGTTGAGCAGAAAGAGCACGGTGACACCACTGGTGGCAATAATGATGCCTCCAAGGCCAGGCCCTACAATGCGCGCCAGATTAACGAGTGAGGAGTTCAGGGCAACGGCGTTTGGCAGGTCCTCGCGTCCGACCATTTCGACGACAAACGCCGAGCGCGTCGGCTGATCCAGACTGTTCGTAAGCCCCAGCAGCATCGCCAGGACATAGATTTGCCAGAGCTGTACGGTGCCGGTAGCTACCAGTGCCCAGAGGAGAAGAGCCTGGATCATGGCCGCCGATTGGGTCAAGAGCAAGACGCGCCGCTTGGGCCAGCGATCGGCAAAGACTCCTCCGAAAAGCGAGAAGAGCAGCACCGGCAAAAATTGCAGCGCGCCCACCAGACCGAGCTGCCAGGCGCTGTGGGTCAGTTCCAGCACCAACCAGGCTTGCCCGATGGTTTGCATCCAGGTGCCGATCAGCGAGATCATCTGACCAAACCAGTAAAGACGAAAATTGCGCTGACGTAACGAGGTAAAGGTCCGCAGCAGACCTTTTCCCGAAGGCTTGTGTGTGATGATCGCGGGCATTTTAAGCCTTCTTGGAAGCAGCCTGCAAGCAACGCCCGAGCGCTGCTTCCAGGAGCTGTGCTTCGTCGAGCGTCAACCACTGAGCAAAGTACTCAGTAATGCCTCTGGCATACATCGGCCACGTTCGCCGCAGAGCTGCAATGCCCTGCTCGGTGATCACGGCATACGCCCCCCGGCGATCCGTCCCACGGCGGTCTCGTATCAACAACCCTTCTGCTTCAAGCCGATCAACCAGACGCGTTAACCCACTTCGGCTCAAGACCACACGCTCGGCCAGCTCGTGCATGCGTAACCGATGCTCAGGCGCCTCATACAGTTCGATGAGCACATCATAGGTTGAAAGTGGCGGCAGCTTTGCTGCGACCAGATCGTGGTCAATGCGGTCGATGAGGGTGGCATGCGCTTTGAGAAAGGTGCGCCAGGCCGCAAGATGTTGTTCTGAAAGATGTTCCTCACTCATAGTGCTTATTGTAGCATAAAGAAGTTGTTTCTGCAACCATTGACAATACAACAAAAAGCTGTTATACTCTTAAGTAGTTGCATATACAATGATACGCAATGCAACGACATGTGCAAGACACACACATTCTCTTACAGCAAAGACCTTGTGACAACAAGTAGTCGAAAGGAGACAGAGCATGAGTTGGCAACTCGATCCTGGACATACGTACATCGGTTTTACCGGTCGGCATCTGATGGTGGCGACGGTCCGGGGCGAATTTGAGCAGTTTAGCGGCACCGTGGAATTCGATGAAGAGGACATCACTCGCTCGCAGGCAGATATCCGGATCGAAGCGGCAAGTGTGACGACCCGCAATACCCAGCGGGATGAACACTTTCGCTCGGCAGATTTCTTCGACGTGGAGCGCTATCCGTACATCACCTTTAAGAGCAAGCGCGTGATCATGCAGGATGCACAGCATGGGCAACTCGTTGGTGACCTGACCATTCGCAACATTACACGAGAAGTGGTGTTGGATGGGGAATACAGCGGCGTGAGCCAGACACCCTGGAACACCTACAGCGCCGGGTTCAGTCTACGTGGCAAGGTGAACCGCAAAGATTGGGGCATGAAGTGGAATATGGTGTTGGCGGGAGGTGGCCTGGCCGCCAGTGACGAGATCACCTTAACCATTGACCTCGAACTCACCAAGCCGGTTGAAGCGGAGGCAACTTCCCAGGCCGGAGAGGCTTTGGTGTGAAAGAAAACTCCCTCGTGTAACCTTTTCAAGAGAGTATGCCACTATCGGATGAAGAATAGTGGCATACTCCTCGTCTTCAAGCGTGAGCTGCCAATACTTGACTCCAGGCGCTCGCTACAAATTCCTTGACGCCTGCTCCTCCTCGGAGTCGAAGCCAGATCGGGCCTTGACCTGGCTCGAAACCCAGTTCAAAGGTGAAAAATGGGCAACAGCTTCGCTCACTCAGTGTAAATTCCAGCAGCCTAATGGCCACTCCATCGCTGCCAGGAAAACGAAATGCGTATCCGTCGGCCAACTCACTCACCTGCTCAACTGCCTTGAAGAGGTCGCTGACTTCTTCTCCTCGCCTGGCAAACTCAGACCCGGATAACGTGCATGCGATTGGCATCTCACCGGCTACGCGTTCTTGTTCAATCATAGTTGACGGTCCTTTCTTGTTGATCGCTTCATACCAACTCTTGCAAACGCAGGGAGCGTTTGCTATAGTCTAGTGTAATTGTTAAAGCTTGCTTTAAGTCAAGTGGGGAAGCGCGAAAAATGGAAGAACTCACGATTAGCCAGGTAGCGCGCCGCGCAGGAATTCGGCCCTCGGCAATCCGCTACTACGAGAGCAGCGGCGTGTTGCCAACACCTCGTCGTGTCAGCGGTCGCAGGCGATATGACACGAGCGTGTTACAACGACTGGCTGTCATCCAGCTGGCTCAGGAGGCTGGCTTTACCATAGCGGAGATCAAGCGCTTGTTCTCTGATTTTGAGGCGGATTTTCCGGCTTCGGCACGCTGGCAGGCGCTGGCAAAGCAGAAGCTTGTCGAGGTGGATGCCCTGATTGCCAGGGCGCAGAGGATGAAGCACTTGCTGGAAGAATGCCTGCTCCGGTGCCGGTGTCTCAGCCTGGATGAATGCGCCCGGCTGATCAGCGAGCGGCAAAGCGGTGCAGTGGGTACGCAATATCCGGGCAGCAGGAACGGCAACACTCACCCGTGGCCGCCGTTCTGAAGCCATCTCCGTGACTGAACTACCAGCACAGGAGGCGGCTCCCGTGCTCAAACAGTATCTCCTCTTGCCTGTCTCTGCAGGAGTTCGGTCCTACTTCGATGTCACGAAAGACTCGCCCTTTGAGGCTTTTGAGCGTGAGGCAGCCCATCACCCGGTCTTTCGTATCACCCCGATGGAGAGCCAACGGACAAACTTTTAACATTTGAATAATATAACGTTAATACCCACAAGCTATACTTACAACAGAGAAATCCCTGAGCAATTGGAGTGAACCGGATTCCTGCATTGGTATATCCGGTACAAGTGGATGCTATTGCTAGCAGATCTTTTCGGCATCCCCACTCACATCCTCAACAAGTCACACTTACGTGACCGCAGTTGCCACCTCGACTGCAGTCGCGCCTCGTTCTATAACGACGCTTTACTGTACATAGGGACAAAGCGCTCGTTCAGGGAGCGAGAGGTAGACTCCGAGCCTCTCGCTCTGAGGGCATAGAGATATGAAGCTATCTGAATATCCTTCTGTAGTGTTCAGCTACGAGTTCAGGGGGGAAGAAACGGAACAGCGTTACGACAGCAATGGCGAATGCCAGCCAATCGAAACCAGCATCAAGTGGAACGCCAAGCACAGTACCTGCAAGAGGAAGAACGGTGCTCATTACAGTCTCATTGATCAAATCTGGAAAGAGCAGCAAGAATAGCAAGCCGCCTATAGCACCGAAAAAGAACGCCTTACGCCAGAGAGACACGCGCCGATCAAGCAATAACGCTTTAATAAGTCTCCCCGTTTTGACTATATGCAAGAAGATTTCCATGCGTTTTGGGCGAGTACGCTGCTGCCTGTTATAATTCTGGGGTACCCCTTGCAAAGACCCTTCTACAACCCTGGGATCGTAGTAATCATCTCTATTTAGTCGCATTGAACTGTATGATTTCACAAATATGCCTCCTTCCTATATAACACTAACTATTACGCAAGAAACAGCTTAAGGTTTCAACAAGTATCCTAACTCTTGTATGTAGGAAGTGGTCAGGCATGGCGGCGCCATGCC
>JBKPBA010000157.1:0-4792 GCA_046726675.1 Chloroflexota bacterium | reverse complement strand
GATATGAGCCGTACGGGCTTGCCAGGCCGGTCGATCCTGCGGCGAGGCGACAGGGGTGGCACCCTGCTTGACCAGGGTAGCATAGGTTTCGTCAACGTCGTCTACGCGGAAAATGATCACCGCCTGATGACCCACTGGTGTAGGAGCAGGCGTCGCTTCGCCTAGCGAAGCGGCAAAGCCGTTACGACTGAAGAGCTCCAGTCCGGTGTTGCCCGCGTCGAAAAACGCATAGCCCATTGTCTCGTCACTAAAGGAAATAGGCAGCATCATGATATCGCGCCAGAATCTGACTGCCGCTGGAAAATCGTCTACCAGTAGACGGAAGTTAATGAGTTGCATAACATGCTCCTTTTCGTTTGCACTGATCTTTTGTGGTGCATTCGGCAAATTCGTGGATGAGAACCAGGGCCGATCAATCGGCGATGTGCACGATCAATCGGCACCTACGGTTTCCCCAGGAATGAGCGAATACACCACTTTTGTGTGAGTGTCAGTCTGAAGACCCTTTCCTCCTGTATCGTCTGATGAGCGTGTTGGTCGAGCTATCATGCTTAAGCTCAGGCTCGCTGGTGCTCTCGAGTTCAGGGATGATACGGTTGGCCAGCACTTTGCCGAGTTCGACGCCCCACTGGTCGAACGAGTTGATATTCCAGATGGTGCCCTGCACAAAGACCTTGTGTTCGTAGAGCGCAATCAGCTTACCCAGCGTCTCAGGTGTCAGTCGCTCAGCAAGAATCGTGTTTGTTGGGCGATTACCCTCGAAGGTGCGGTGAGGTACTTGAAAGGTCTGAACTCCGTCCGCAGCAACTTCCCCGGCAGTTTTACCGAAAGCAAGTGCCTCGGTCTGGGCAAAGAAGTTGGCCATCAAGAGATCATGATGACGCCCCAGTGGATTGAGGGCCTGGTTAAATCCGATAAAGTCGCATGGGATCAGTTTGGTCCCCTGGTGGATGAGCTGATAGAAGGCGTGCTGGCCATTAGTGCCGGGCTGTCCCCAGATGATGGGTCCGGTCTGGTAGTCCACCTGTCTGCCCTGTAGATCGACATGCTTTCCGTTGCTTTCCATGTCAAGCTGCTGCAAGTAGGCGCTCAGTCGCCCAAGATAATGATCATAGGGCAAGATCGCTACGGTCTGGGCACCAAAGAAATTGTTATACCAGATGCCGATCAATCCCAGGAGCACCGGCAGGTTGCGTTCAAAAGGAGCTGTGTGGAAGTGCTCATCTATCGAGTGGAAACCCGCCAGCATGTCGCGAAAGTGCTCTGGGCCGATAGCGATCATCAAAGACAGACCAATCGCTGAGTCGTAGGAGTAGCGGCCACCGACCCAGTCCCAGAACTCAAACATATTGGCAGTGTCGATCCCAAACTTCGCCACCTCTACAGCATTGGTGGAGACAGCGACGAAATGTTTGGCAACGGCCTGCTCGCTCCCCAGAGCGTTGATGCACCATGCGCGGGCCGAATGGGCGTTGGTCAGGGTTTCCAGCGTCGTGAAGGTCTTGGAGGAGACGATGAAGAGGGTCTCAGCCGGATCAAGATCACGCGTCGCTTCCACGAACTCGTTCCCATCGATATTTGAAACGAAGCGCATGGTCAGGTTGCGATCGCTATAGTATTGCAAGGCATCGTAGGCCATGGATGGACCGAGGTCGGAGCCACCAATGCCGATGTTGATGATGTTGCGCATGCGCTTGCCTGTGTATCCCGTCCATGCGCCGCTGCGGACCCGGTTGGAGAAATCTGCCATTTTGTCCAGCACTGCATGGACCTCGGGTACCACATTCTCACCGTCAACGATGATGGATTGATCCCTGGGAGCGCGTAAGGCTACATGGAGCACTGCACGCCTCTCTGTGACGTTGATCTTCTCACCCTTGAACATGGCATCGATGCGCTCACGCAGACCCGAAGACGCTGCCAGTTCCAACAGCAGTTGGATGGTTTCGCCGGTGACGCGGTTCTTCGAATAATCCAGGTAGATACCGACAGCTTCAAGAGCAAAACGCTCGCCTCGATTGGGATCTTCGGCGAAGAGCGTTCGCAGGTGCTGGTCCCGTATTTTCTGATAATGCGCCTCAAGTGCCTTCCAGGCAGGACGTTGTGTCAGAGGTGATGGATATTTTGACATGTTTCAAATCTCCTCCCGCTTCTTTCTAACCATGTGTATGTGGCCCGAAAACACTCACAGGCTCCGTTAGTACAGGATTGTGCCAGCCTCCATCCCGTTCAATGATTCGGTCAGCCTCTGGCGGGCCCCATGTGTTCGGTGCGTACCGGTAGACCGGAGATACCTTGCCCAGGATTGGGTCTACGACTTCCCAAGCAGCCTCGACAGCGTCCTCGCGTACGAAGAGCGTGGGATCACCTCGCATAGCATCTCCAAGGAGTCGTTCATAAGGCGGCAATCCGTCTGCGTGGTGGCTGCGCACAATGAGCTCCACTCCTTCACCCCACATGGCCTCGCCTGGGACCTTGGTTCTGGCGCCGAGTGAGATTAACACGTCAGGGCTAAGACGGAAGCGATAATAGTTGGACTGGGGTGGCTCAATCTCCCCAAACACGGCCAGAGGGGGAGTCTTGAATTCAACCAGTATCTCGGTGGCTGTTACGGGCAAGCATTTGCCAGTTCGGATAAAGAAAGGTACGTCTGCCCAACGCCAGGTGTCGAGATACAGTTTAACCGCGGCAAAGGTCTCTACCTTAGACCTGGGTGCTACACCATCCTCCTGGAGGTAGCCGGTATATTGCCCCAACACGGCATTTGAGGGATCAATCGGCCGCATGGCCTTGAAAATTCTGGCCTTCTCGTCACGTACAGCCTTCTGATAATTACCAGCGGGTGGTTCCATCGCGAGGAGAGCAACTAACTGTAGCATATGGTTCTGCACCACATCGCGAACAGCACCCGCTTCTTCGTAGAATTTTCCGCGACCGGCTACACCGAAGTTCTCGGCCATGGTGATCTGAACACTTTCAACGTGTGTACGGTTCCATAGGGGTTCGAGAAATGAGTTGGCAAAGCGGAAGTACAACACGTTCTGGACGGGCTCTTTGCCAAGGTAATGGTCAATGCGGAAGATGGATGACTCGGGAAAGACCGAGTGCAGGATCTGATTCAGGGACCGGGCTGAAGCAAGGTCACGTCCGAAGGGCTTCTCTACGATGACCCGAGCGTTTTTTGCGCTGTCTGATTTGCCCAGGCCTTCGACGACAGGACCAAACATGCTTGGTGGAATCGCCAGGTAGTATAATGGTCGCCTGGCTCCGCCAAGCGCGTTTCGCAATTGTGTATACGTCGCCTCGTCGTTATAGTCACCGGAGACATACTGAAGCAGCGAGCTCAATTTTTCGAACGTAGTAGAGTCCTCAAAGCCGTATTGTTCGAGGCTGTCGTGGACGTGCGCACGCAGTTGTTCGATGCTCCAGGGCCTACCAGCAACGCCAATGACTGGCACATTGAGGTGACCATGTTTGATCATCGACTGCAATGCCGGGAAGATCTGCTTATAGGCCAGATCGCCGGTGACGCCAAAGAAGACGAGCGCATCTGAATGGGTATCTATCATGATGTACCTTCCTACTTTGGAGTTTCTATTTCCAGGTGACCACCAAACTCAAAGCGCATGGCGGACATCAACCTATCGGCGAAATCAGCCTCACCACGCGAACTGAACCGTTCAAAGAGTGCCGAGCTGAGTACGGGCACTGGAACGGACTCGTCGATGGCTGCGGCGATGGTCCAGCGTCCTTCTCCAGAATCCGAGACTCGACCATGGAAGTTGGCCAGGTCAGGACTCTTGAGGAGCGCGTCGGCAGTGAGATCCAGCAACCACGAACCAATGACGCTACCACGTCGCCAAAGCTCTGCCACATCCGGTAGGTTCAGGTCATACTGGTAGTACTCAGGATTACGTAGCGGCGCTGTCTCGGCATCGATCTCTTGTTGATGTTTCCCAACATTCGCATGATGGAGAATGTTCAAGCCCTCAGCATAGGCGGCCATGATACCATACTCAATGCCATTATGAACCATTTTTACGAAGTGGCCAGCACCGTTTGGCCCGCAGTGGAGGTATCCTTGCTCGGCAGTTCCTCTTATCTTTTCTCGTCCAGGTGTTCGAGTTGTTGCATTGATGCCAGGAGCCAGGGTAGAGAAGATCGGGTCGAGATGTTTGACGACGTTCTCCTCGCCACCAATCATCAAGCAGTAACCGCGCTCAAGGCCCCAGACGCCTCCACTCGTTCCAACGTCGACATAGTGAATGCCTTTGGGTTTAAGTTCGGCGGCGCGCCGGATATCATCATGATAGTAAGAATTACCGCCGTCAATGACGATATCGCCGGGCGCGAGATGTGGAACGATGATTTCCAACGTTGCATCCACAGAGGCAGCAGGCACCATCAGCCAGATAGCGCGGGGTTTAGAAAGCTTACTTACGAGATCTTCCAGCGATAAGGCTCCCTCTGTAATCGATCCTTCTTTCAGAAGCTCCTGAACTCTTTCCGCATGTCGCACATAGCCGACGATCGTATGTCCTGAGCGAATCAGCCGCTGTGACATAAATGCGCCCATGCGGCCCAGTCCTACTATTCCTAGTTGCATAGTGTGTTCCTTTCTGTACCAAAAAACTTTGTGGTACATCAATTATGATGATCTTTAGCAGACATCACACAGTATATAACTTATTGCATGCAGTAACTATCATGAATAGTACCTCAAAAGTTCAAGCCAATGCGAGAGAATCAACCTATCTACTTAAGAATCACGTTTGACGGGATAAAGTAGCAT
>JBKPBA010000156.1:0-5148 GCA_046726675.1 Chloroflexota bacterium | reverse complement strand
GTACTGGCGACGACAGATGTGCATAAGATGTTGCCTACCGTCCTCTCACGCTGCCAGCGGTTCGATTTTAAACGCATATCCACGAGGCAGATCGTCAAGCATTTACTCTTTGTCTCAGAACAAGAGAATATCAAACTTGAGCGATCTGCTGCCGAGCTTATTGCCAGAAGTGCTGCGGGCGGTATGCGTGACGCACTTAGCCTGTTGGATCAAGCAATTGCCTACGCGGGAGAGGAAATCACGCTGGTGCAGGTGCAGGCAATGCTTGGCGTAGCAGATCCACGCGCTATTTTCAGGCTTATCACGTTTATTGCGGAATTCAACAGTTCGGCAGTATTGCACCTGATCCATGAACTTTCAGAAGCGGGAGCAGATCTGCGTCAGATCAACGCTCAGGTGGTGGAGTATTGGCGAGCCTTAATGCTTGCCAAAGCCGGCGCAGATGCCGCCGCCATTCTGGACCTCACCGAAGATGAGGCGCGCGATGTAAAGCAATTAACTCAACTTTTTACACTTGATGAACTGACCGAATGCGCGCGCATCTTTGCGCAGAATGACCTTGTACAAAAAAACCAGGGAACACCCCAACTTGCCCTGGAGTTGGCTTCATTGGAATGTATCGAAGTGCATCGCCGGGTGCAATCTGGCCAACACGTTGCAGCGGTACAGGCGCGTTCCACCATTTCACAGCCAGCAACACAGGCTGAAACTCCAGACCGTTTTGAGGTTCGCTTGCCGCAACCCTCAGCACAGGTTCAAAGAAGGCAAGAAAGCTCTGGTGCGACCGTTCCTCAGATTGGAGAGAAAGAAGAAATTCGAACGCCCCAAGCTCAGGATAATGGTAACAAGCCGAGTTTAACGGTGCAGCAGGTAAGAAGCGTCTGGGAAAATGTGATTAAGCGAACAAGACAAAAATCCAGTGGAACATTGGCTGCTATGTTGCGTCTTTATACGATTCTAGATGTTGAGGGCACTGCTGAACAACCCGTAGTCGTCATCCAATCAGAGAAACAAGCGCACTATAAATATGTAAAAGAAGAAGAGCGTTACAAAGTTCTGGAGTGGGCTTTGACTATGGAGTTTGGATTAGAGTGCCGGGTGCGTCTGATCCCTCCTGGACAATCTGTACCGCTTCTTCCAGTTTCCGATCCTGTGAGCTATTCAACGAGTGCAGCACCAGCAATTGCTCCGCAGCAATCAGCGTATCTAGAGCGATCCACTTCGCCTTCTTATCTAAGTGAGGAGATCTCGGATGCGCAGAAACCACTTTCCAGGATGAGTCAATCTTTGTATGAGACCAGTCCATCCGATGAAGTCTCACTTGCCAGAACAGGCAGTGTGAATGAGAATATCAGTGTAGTGCAGCCGCAAGATACTATCGAACAGAAAGTCCGTCGCGATCCTGTAGTACAGGAAGTTATCAAAACATTTACGGCGAGAATCGTTGATATTCGCCCAAAGTAAGGAGCTATTTTTGCAATGAACATGCGTGAAATCCAGAAGATGCAGCAGCGGCTCGTGAAAATGCAGGAGGAACTTGAGGCTACCCAGTTCACTGGGACTGCCGGTGGTGGAGCTGTTACTATTACGATGAACGGCAAATTTGAAATTACCGCTGTTGAGATTGACCCTGAAGCATTCAATGCGGAAGATATTGCCGAATTGGAAGTTATGGTGCTGGCTGCTGCCAAAGATGCTCATAATAAAGCAACCGAGGCACAGCAGAAATTGACCAGCAATCTCACCGGGGGCATGAACTTACCGAAAATACCAGGACTTTTCTAGGCTATGAGCGATATTGCACCGCCAGTTGCGGCACTCATCGAGGAATTTTCAAAACTGCCAGGCGTTGGTGTCAAGACAGCGCAACGTCTCACGTTTTTCATCCTACGCAGCCCTACCGACCAGGCTCGGCGCCTGGCTGAAGCTATCATGCGCGTCAAGGAGAGTATTGTGTATTGTTCGCGCTGTTTCAACATCACCGAAGCCGATCCGTGCACTATTTGTAGCAATCCTAATCGCGACCAGGAAATGATTTGTGTCGTGGAGGAACCGCTTGATGTGCTGGCATTGGAGAAGACCGGGGTGTACAAAGGGTTGTACCATGTACTTCATGGAGCGCTTTCGCCTGTGGAGGGTATTGGTCCTAAAGACTTGCGCATTGATGAACTTCTGAAGCGTGTGCATGAGGGTAATGTGCGTGAGGTGATTTTAGCGATGAATCCCAACTTCGAGGGCGAATATACAGCCAACTATATCCAGAAAGAGCTAAAGCCGTTCAATGTGCGAATCACTGGTCTGGCGCGTGGTTTGCCCATCGGTGGTGACCTGGAGTACGCTGATGAGGGCACGCTCAGCAGAGCTATCGAAGGTCGTCGTGAGATGTAGATGTAAAGGCTTGACATGTTCTCATGCATATGGTACTCTTGTTCTACATTTAAGGAATAGGTATGGTGAGAGGCCTATTTCCGCTTTTTCGATTGTACTGGAGAATATCTAACAGGGAAGCAACAACGACTAGCTGGCAATGAGCCACCATTCGTTGTTTCGTGCCGTTAAAAAGGCGACGGGAAGTTCCCCACCCCTTGAGGGGATTGGCAGCAAAATAAAAGGAGGAGTACAGGGGGTGGTGAGCGGGAAGTTACTGATTCTGCCTGTATCCAGCACCCTGTAAAAGTAGAATGCCAATGACTAAAAAGGACAAAATCATGGCTGATCGAAGCAGTACTATTGTTTCTACTGCTACCACTGAGCGTGAGAAGGCTATTGAACAGGCCCTTAACCAGATTGAACGTCGCTTTGGTAAAGGCGCGATTATGAAACTGGGAGAGGTATCAAAGATTCATGTTGAGGTAATCCCTACAGGATCAATTGCGTTGGACCTCGCCCTCGGCGTGGGGGGTATACCACGAGGCCGTGTAACTGAAATATATGGCCCTGAAGCATCCGGTAAAACTACCCTCTGTCAACATATCATCGCCAGTGCGCAACATGCTGGAGGGTATGCCGCTTTTATTGATGCTGAGCATGCACTTGATCGTGCTTACGCTGAACGCTGTGGTGTTGATGTTAATAACCTGCTTATTTCACAACCGGATACTGGTGAACAGGCGCTTGAGATCGTTGATGCGCTGATACGCAGTAATGCTATTGATGTAGTTGTGATCGACTCGGTGGCGGCATTGACACCGCGTGCCGAAATTGAGGGAGAGATGGGCGACTCCCATGTTGGCTTACAAGCCCGCTTGATGAGTCAGGCTATGCGTAAACTCACCTCGGCCATTAGTAGCTCCAACACTGCCGTCGTTTTTACCAATCAGTTGCGCGAGAAGGTTGGCGTTATGTTTGGTAATCCCGAGGTAACTTCCGGTGGTAAAGCGCTCAAGTTTTACGCCTCCGTTCGCCTGGATATTCGTCGTACGGATACGATTAAGCAAGGTCAAGACGTGATGGGCAACCGTACTCGTGTGCGTGTGGTCAAGAATAAAGTGGCGCCTCCGTTTCGTGTGGCAGAGTTCGATATCATGTACAGCGAAGGTATTTCTCGCGAAGGTGGCCTGATCGATCTTGGTTTGGAGATGGGCCTCGTCAAGAAGAGCGGCGCGTGGTTCAATGTTGGTGATATCCGTCTTGGTCAAGGTCGTGAAAACGCCAAAGACTTCCTGCGCCAGAATAGTGATGTTGCCGGCGCGCTTGAAGAGCAGATTCGTGGTAATATTTCCGCTTTCAAAGCCAGTGAACTTGAGTTAGAGGCAGAGGAAGAAGACGAGGAGGTACCGGAAGAGATATAACGGTTGTTTCATCAAAATGATGTCAGAAAGCCTGGTTCCATCTCAGGGCGGCCGCGAGGGTGGGGGCAAGCCCCGCCCCTACTATACACGAACGAGCCTGTGAAGCCATCTGAACGTGTATAGTAGGGGCGTACCCTTGCGGTCGCCCTCGTCATTATTCTGGTTCTTGCTCATCAGGTATCTGTTGTTCAAGAATGCCGGTTAATTTCTCATCTAACTGGGCTTGAGGAAGGTACACGAGAGGTTGTTCTGCCTTTGAGAGCAGCGGTTTCAATTTTTCACTTTCTATGAGTGGTGGTTCCAGTGCTTCGGTGACGGGTTTGCGCTCTCTCCACCATGTTGCTATGCTTGCAGGGTCGACTGCGCCAAGCTTTCCTGTATTGGCCACCTGCATCGCCCAATCCGCCACTGCCTCATCCAGGGGTATTTCGTATCCAGCTTCGCGGCTGAGCTTCCATTTATGTCGCATGATAGAAAAGTAGGCTTGCATGGGGTCTTGCTCGTTTGTGAGATGCTTGCGTAAAAGGAGAATAGCAGGCAGATGATAATTGTAATACCAATGGTGCGCGGCCTCTTCAATACTAACATCGCGGCCCTCATTTTTACTCATGATTGCCTGATGACCCAGTATCATATTGTAGAAACGACGAGCATAGACGCGCGGCACTTTGATACCTAACAACTCGTGGATGCGGCGAGAATACCAGCCAGGCAAAACGGTAACAACCTCTTGCAGGACATGTCCGGTCGTGCTGAGGAGCGAGTAGCCCCACTGATTCAAGCCCTCCAAAAAGCGATTCACCTGGTAAAGTGTGCTAAAAGATGGAGAGGATGCTACCAGCGCATGTTCACGACGTAGGACACGATACCGCCGTTTAAAATAACGAAAATCCTTGAAGTCCATCAATGTCTCTTCTTCAGGTAAATCGCGTTCTCGACGCAGGTCTTCAGCTTGCCAGATTAACGACTCACCAAATGATGCTATGTCCTGTTCGCGTAGTCCCTCGCTTACCGGTTCAGGAAAAAGTTCTGCTGTTTCTGCATCAGCCATAATTGCCAGAATACGTCGCCCGTCAATGCGAATCAGCACATTTGCCAGGGATGGATCACCCCAGAATACGCCGTGTTCGTGTAACTCGACCAGCAACACGGCCACTGCTCCTAGAAGATGCCGTTTCGTGCGCTTTGTAAAAGGCAGTCGAAAGAGCAATGAATGTGGTATAACGCGCGGAGTTAGCCTGGTTACTGTGTAGCCTCGATCCCCGCTCGTGTATTGAGGGAGTCCACCTGGACCGTGTTCCTCGAGCAAAATAGGGGGCGCTGCTACAGTGACGCTCCCAACAGCGCTGAGTACGGG
>JBKPBA010000155.1:0-5747 GCA_046726675.1 Chloroflexota bacterium | reverse complement strand
GTATAGTACAGCCTACCCGTTTCAGACTCTTCATGGTCTACTGGTTTGTTGGCAATTTAATCCTCTATTCCTGGGCAGCAGAAAAGATGCCCTGGTTAATGATCCATATTACTATGCCGATGTTGATTTTGGCGGCGATTGGCCTGGAACCTGCTGTTGTGACGTGTATCAATTTTGTGAAGAATCTTTTTGCACGTTTCTCATCTCCAAAAGAGACAGGAAATTCGAATGAAAACGATGGTTATGTGCAAGGGAATCCCAAAGCACACCCGAAGATCGGCATATTCGCAACCAGTATCTCTTTCTTAGGTGTGGTAATGGCGGTGCTCTTGTTGCTACCCACTGTGCATAATATGTATGAATTGGCGTATGTGCATCCTGCAGATGGTCCGCACGAGATGATGGTTTACGTGCAAACCACAACCGATGTGAATACCGTCATGTCAAAGGTTGATGCCCTTGATCAGAAAATGTTTGGCGGCAAACACCAGATGCAAATTGGTCTGACTGGCGATGCAACGTGGCCTTATGCCTGGTACCTGCGCGACTATCCTAATGTATGTTTCGATTTTCCCACCGGTTGTCCAGGTTGGAAGAATGTTCCAGTAATCATAGCGGGTGGTGATAATCCATACGGTGTTGAGCAGCAATATGGTGGAGCTACGAATAATCCTGATAAATATGCGTATCAGCAATACAAGATGCGTACCTGGTGGGATGAAGGATATAAGCCGCCCGCGACTGGTGGGATTGGTCCTGGCCTCTGGCTGAGTTACGGTGATACTCCTCTTGCGAACGCCAAATTTAATCTGGGCCTGGCAGCTCAACATATCTGGCAGTGGTGGTGGCAACGCCGAGCCATTGGTGATACTGGTGGAGCATATGATATGGTGTTGTTTATCAGGAATGATTTGAGTACGGCTGTGAAACCGTAGGGAAATCCTACTCTGCGATTTCGACTTCGGCTTCGATCTCGACTGGAATGCCAAAGGGGAGTTCAGCCATGCCCACTGCTGAACGGGCATGCTGCCCTGCTTCGTTCCCATACAATTCGATGATCAGGTCGGAGAAACCGTTAATCACGGCAGGTTGGCGGGCAAAACCTGGCGCTGAATTAACCATGCCGTGGACTCTCAACCATGCAGTTACGCGGTCGAGATCATCTAATTCACGTTTGAGGCTGCCTAAGATCGCCAATGCAACCAGGCGCGCAGCCTGGTATGCTTCTTCTAATGACAACTCGGCTCCCACTTTTCCCAATGGTTGAGCAAGTGAGCCATCGTGGTTCTGAGGAGCGTGTCCTGAAATATAGGCTCGATTGCCGCGAACACGAACCCACGAGAATGGTAATGTTGTTCCCGCCGGTGGTGTGAACAACTCGGGTAACGTAAGCCTTAGTGCTTCGAGTTTAGCTTCTATCTGCATGTTGTCACCTCCTCATGAATTTCACCTGCTGATTATTTCCGATCTTCCGGTATAAGGGAAAAGACGAGCGTAGTGCGCAATCTGCCTTCTGATGTGGCTAAATGTTTACGCAAGCATCCTTCTAACACGTATCCCAGGCGTTTTGGAATGGCGGCGCTGCGCACATTCAGCTCATCGCAGCGAATTTCTAGGCGATTGGCTTTGAGAGTGTCTAAGGCATAGTCGGTGAGAAGACGCACCGCCTCCGTTACGTATCCATAGCCCTCGGCTGAGGCGCGTACCCAGTAACCAATTTCGAAGTAGCCGATCTCCCAATCGTGGGGGTGAAGTCCTGTACCTCCCAGATAGCGACCCGATACCTTTTCCCATATGCTGAGCACCAGGTCATCGCGGAGAATCCAGTTTGCCACCTGCTGGTTAATCCAATGTCGACTCTCGTCTACCGTCTGATGTTCGTCGGCGAAAGGCAGCCAGGGACGCAGGTGATCGCGTGATTCAGCTACAGCTTCTAATAGCTCCTGCGCATCACTCTCGCGATATGGCCGTACCACAACACGCTCACCGTGTAGTTCTTCAAACAAAGGCATAAGAGTGCGATATGTTGGGGTACTCATAGGTTTTCCTTCCTTTCAGCAATGTAGTGCTTCAGTATATGATGTTATTGCTCATGGTACAACCTATAGATAATTAAATTAAATAGCCTTTTATCTAAAGTTTGTTCTGGCTGATGTCATTATGAATGAACTAGCACGATCTTCCCTACTATTTCTCCTGAAGCCAAAATACGGTGAGCCTCTGCTGCCTGCTCAATTGGCATCTTGCGCGCAATGATCGGGTGGATTAACTTGTCAGCGACCAGTTGCAGTATACGCTCCTCATTTTCTTTGGAAGTCCGTAGCATGCCGCCTCCAATGACGTTCACGCGTTTGAGCCGCCATGTCTGCGTATCGACGGTAGCCTGCTGACCACCCAGATTGCCAATAAGAACGATACGCCCGTCATTTAGACAGGCATCGATGCTTGCTTGCAATGTAGTGCTAACTAACTCAATCACCAGGTTAACACCACCTGCATCATGTACAACTTGACCCACGTTCTGCTCTTTGTGATTAACCACCAGATCAGCCCCTAAGTGGCGCAGTTCAGCGGCTTTCTCGTTGTTGCCGGCTGTTGTAGTTACCCAGCAGCCAGCATATTTGGCGAATTGGATCGCAATTGATCCCACGCCACTGGAGCCAGCCCAGATCAAGACACGCTCTCCGGCTTTTACATGTCCGAGATCGAATAAGCTCCCCCAGGCTGTTGATGAAGTAAGACCTGTTGCCACAGCTTCTTCAAACGTGACCGCATCGGGAATACGCACAAGATCGACTGCTGGCGCGGCTATTCTGCTGGCATAGCCACCTCCACCTTTAGCTGCTATTGCCCGAGTTGTCATTACACGCTCTCCCGTGTGAAAGCCGTGGCTATCATTGAGTACAATGCCCGCGGCTTCGAGGCCGGGCGTAAATGGTAATCTAGCAACTGGCCTGCTGCCATCACGTTGAAAGAGATCAAGGTGGTTCACTGTAGTGGCTTTTACCTGCATCAATACGTCTTCAGGCCCGGGAATTGGGTCCGACACATCATAAACCTGCAAAACTTCGGGGTCACCATATTGAGCGAACTGTACTGCTTTCATCTTTGCTACCTTCTGTAAATACTATGTCTTGGTCGATAACGGCGTATCCTCATTGATTGTAATTCCTTCATTCTGCAAATGCAATGTGTGACGCTGCTGCCGATTTACGAGGGTGAGAGGTACAATTATCAGCAAGCAACATAAGGCGGGAAGTACCAGGACCCAGTTGATACCAATAGCGGGAATCAAAATACCCATAAGCGCTGGCAGTACCATCGCTGCTGCCCCGGTACTTACGAGCATTACACTTGAAACAATGCCGATATTATTAACAAATTGTCGTGAAGCCATAGCCATGATACCCGGGAAGAGAGGACCATAGAATAAGCCGACTAACGCGCTTGCTCCAAAACTCACTACGATTTGTCCAGGGAAGATTGCTACCACTAAGCCGCTGATATAACCTCCAAGTATGCTGATGTAGAGTAGGCGGGTCTCACTAAGCAATCCACGCCTGAGTACCTGTGCTCCTAAAAGTCTGCCGACAGTCAGGCCTATGAAGAAAGCCGTTGCAGCGGACGCAGCTAGAGCCAGAGAAATAGCTGCGCTCTGGCTTAAAACGGTAACAATCCAGTTGCCGAATCCTAATTCTGCGCCTACATACAGGGCGATTTGTAATGCCATTAACCAGAGTAACGGCTGTCGAAATACATTTCTTGAAAGCGAGGGTTGTTGATACTGCTGCTTTTCATTACGTGTGGGAAGATCTGGCACAGTCTGGCGTAACAAGAAGAAAATTACTACAAATCCTACAACTGCACCAATGAAGTATGCCCAAATAGCATCATTCAGCATTTGAAGCGATAATGAAAGCAACAAGGGTCCTGCTAATGCACCGATGCCATATGAACTATGCACGTTATTGAGCGTCTCGCCGAGGGTGTCGTGAAAGGCTAATGTGACAATCGTATTAATGCTGACATCAATGAGACCAAACCCTACTCCCTTTATGAGTTGTGCGATGAGCAACATCAAGAATGAGTGTGTCACCGGAATGATGGCGCCCGCGAGAGACATCAACCCAACCCCTCCCATCAAAATGTATTTAGAATTGAGTTGTGTTGAGAGTAATCCAGCAATCAGCACGCCAATGATGAAGCCCAGCGCTGATAATGTGAATGACGAGCCTGCAATTGCTAATGAAACATGAGTATTATCCGCTAGCAGTAGTAACGAAGCGCCAGGTAGGACACTAATCATTCCCGCACAGATGTAGGCAAGGAAAAGCGTATAGAAGAGTAAACGACGATTCAGGGTGCGTACAGCGCGGTGATCCATCAAAGAGTCCTTTGTAGACGGTGTTATGCATGTGTAGGCAGAAAGAGACCCTACATTTTAAGTGTCTCTTTTCAAAGTGTGCCATATTGAGGAAGGTTTTGTCTATGGTGACTTTACTGACAGTGAAGGGTTTTAGCCCGCCGCAAGCCACGGGGTTTCAACCCCAGTGGTGAGGCGTCATCGACCACGCGCCTTCATCTCTTGATGGGGCATGTTGCCACTTTTATGGCAGAGAAAAAGAATACAAGCATATGAGTAACTATCAGGTACGCCGCGTGAAGATCGGCAAGACGGAGCATTTGGATGAGTTAGCCCGCGAGTGCGGCAGGCTCTACTCAGAGACGCTAGTCTACTTCTGGCGCACGGTGCGGCGCAAGGGGGTTTGGCTCAAACCGAAGCACCTCATGCGGCTCTACACCTCGCACAAGCTGCATGCCCATACCGCCGACGCCTGCGTGCAAGCGTTTTTTGCCGCCCTCAACAGTTGGCGGGAACGCCGCAAGAGCGACACCGACGCTCGACCCCCGCACAAACGCAAATGGTACTTCCGCATAGAGTACAAGCGCACCGCCATGCACCACCGGGACGGGACACTCACCCTCTCCAATGGCAAAGGCAACGCACCGCTGGTGCTATCCTGGCCCTGGGAAACGCCGAAAACGGTGGTCATTCACTGGACCGGCACAGAGTACGAGGCCATCGCGACCTACGAAGGAGCGCAAGCAAGCACATCGCGAGGCGAGAAAGTCGCGGGCATCGACCTGGGGGAAGTCCACATGGCCGTTTCCCACGATGGCGCCGAGACCCACATCCTCAACGGCCGCTTGCTGCGTTCCAAAGTCCAGTACCGCAACAAATTGCAAGCGACCTTGAATAGTCGCATCGACGGGCGTATGAAGAAAGGCAGCAAACGGCGCAAACGGCTCATCCGCTCCAAGAAGAAACAACTGGGGAAGCTCAAGAATCAAATCAAGGAGATCGAACATCAGCAAACAACGCGGCTCATCACCACGCTGCACCAGGCAGGCGTGCGAACGCTCGTGATTGGCGATGTGCGCGATCTACGACACAAGAGCGATGTTGGCTCCAAGAACAACCAGAAAATCCACCAGTGGGTGCGCCCGAAATGCTCGTTATGCACTGTTCCCAGGGGAACTACGGGAGGAGAGAAACCGTATGGTGAACGGACTCACCGGAGATGGAAACGTCACAAGGGAACAATGCATGTCCGTAAAGCGGCACGTTTGGAAATCAGCAGACAGACGGTACCGCAAAACCAGGGAGTGATATGGTCAAAGCTACACTGCCTTAAACCCAGTTTCTTGGCCTTAATGGATGGGGTGTACGAAGAGCTGATTGGATA